>SKOL01000215.1 GCA_007120055.1 Anaerobacillus sp. | reverse complement strand
TTGAAGAGGCGGTGACAATATCGCCCATTGATAATACAGCAACATCTGTTGTCCCACCGCCTATGTCTACGACCATGTTACCGCTCGGTTGGTAAATATCCATGCCTGCTCCAATTGCCGCTACTTTCGGTTCTTCCTCTAAATAAACGTTTTTCCCGCCACTTTTTTCCGCCGCTTCGCGAATTGCTTTTTGCTCAACGGAAGTGATTTCAGTAGGGCAGCAAATTAAGATTCTTGGCTTTGCAAAAAAACCTCTCACGTTAATTTTATCTAAAAAATGTTTTAACATTGATTCTGTGAGGTCAAAATTTGCAATAACTCCGTCTTTCATCGGACGAATGGCAACAATGTTTCCAGGAGTTCGGCCTACCATGCGAAACGCTTCATCTCCTACTGCTAATACTTTATTCGTGTTTGAATCTATTGCAACAACTGATGGTTCGTCTAATACGATTCCTCTACCTCTTACGTGAACGAGAACATTTGCTGTTCCTAAATCAATTCCAATGTCCCTGCCAAACATGCTTTTTCCTCCCTGCTTTATCGATCCGTTACTTCTATAATTTTTAGTTTGTATCTAATGTATTATTTTATCACATTTTGTAAGTACAGGGATATTTTTTTGTCGTAATAATGAGTCGTTTTTCCTAACTTTTCGCAATTTTTCTTACTCTGATCCTAATTTTTAATTTTAAGCGATCATACGATCTACTTACGGTTGGATCTCAGCAATTTTCTTTTTTTCTGGCTCTGACTTTTGGTACTTTACTTTCGTTGCTTCTCCACCTCTTAAGTGGCGAATCGACTTGTGATAGTCTAAGATCTCTTTGACTTCGTTGGCCAGCTCAGGATTGATTTCAGGCAATCGCTCTGTTAAGTCTTTGTGAACTGTGCTTTTGGAAACCCCAAACTCTTTTGCAATAGTTCGTACGGTTTTCCTCGTCTCGACGATGTACCTGCCAATCTTGATTGTTCGTTCTTTGATGTAATCGTGCACACCTCTCGCCTCCCTAATCATGAGGTTCCAAAAGATCTAAACGTAAGTCCCATAATAAAAACTCATCTTTAAACGTACGCATGTTCAAAAATTAGCTGCAAAGAAGCGCAGGTAAATGGAGGTTAAGTTGTCGCATTAACCGAAATAAGCACGTCAATTTTGTACAACTCAGCTACCTTTCGAACACCTTTATATGTAAAAAGATGAACTCTCATCATAAGTGCCGTCATCCAGATTTTTTGGACCTTCGTTGAAATACTTTTGGTTTGTAACATTTTATTAAGCGAGACGGGTATATATGCATAAAAGTATGATAAGACAAGGCTTTATTTTATCTTTTGTGAAATAATAAATGGGCTTGGTAGGTGAGGAAGCTTGGCGGAGACGTTGTTACAAGTGTATGTTGTGACTTTTATTCGTTAATTCGGGAATGGTTTAAGTGCGTGATGTTAGTGTTTGTGCGTATTGAACATATTTTTCACTGCTATTTTTTCACAAAAAGACAGCCCCCTATTTTTTGGGAGACTGCCTTAATTTTTAGACGATTAGTCTTGATCTTCTTCGTTTTCGCTGTCGTCATCGACATCTTCTTCATCGTCTTTGTCATCATCTTCGTCAATTTCATCTTCTACAACTTCTTCAGCTGCATCTGTTGAAAGTGAAGAAACTGATTGATCAAAGTAATCCATTGGGTTCACTGCTACACCTTCTTGTTGGATGGCAAAGTGTACGTGTACGCCTGCATCTTTGTTATAAAGGCTTCTGCCCGCTTGGCCGAGTACATCACCTTGTTTTACAGATTGTCCTGATTCTACTTTTAATCCTTCTAAGCTTTGATAAATAGTGACAACATTGTTTTCATGTTCGATATGAACTACATTACCGAACAATGCGTCTTTTTCAGCTTTAACAACTGTACCGCTTAATGCTGCAACAACATCAAATGTTTCACCGCTCTCCATCGCTAAATCGATACCTTCACTTTGGTAGTAAGTATTATCATATAATACGAGAGCAGCTTGCTGTTCTTCTTCTGAAGAATTAAAGTCAAAGAAATATCCGACAACGTCTACATCGTCTTCATTAACAACTGGCATTTTAAAAACTTCATTAGTCGTTGTTACTGGAAGCGCGTCATCATAATTCGATTCTACGTCAGTGCCTTCATATTCACCATATTCGCCACCGACTTCAGCATCATCTTGTACCATTTCTTCATCAGATCCTGTGAACCAGATGAATGAACTTAAAACAAGTGCTGCTACACCAAGATAAATTGCAGGTAAAGCCCAACGTTTTTTCATTAATTTTTGAAGGTTTGCCTTCAATTTAGAAGATTGATTTTCTTCTCTCATTTAATCATCACCTCAGCAATAAGTCTGATCAAATTATTGGAATTATATACACAATTTTAAAAAAATCTTAAAAATTATTTTTTGTAATGTGTGGGGGAATTATGCATTTAATTTAAAATTAATAATTTACAATTGAGAATTGATGCGCAGGTATATGATTTTGGTGGGGGAGGGAGTTTTGAGTGTTGAGTTTTTGTGGGGTAATTCGGGGGAGTAATTTTAAATTTATAATGTAAAATTATTCTCTCGGAATTAGTTTGGGTTGTTTAGTTTTATGGGCGGGATTCGAGGGTGGAAAGTGAATTTTAGAAATATGTAAACTGTGCAATGGCGTGGATATATTTTTTTACTTTGATAGGTGAGGTAGCTGTGGATGAGGTCTGAGGGAATTGTATATCATCCAAACACAATAAGCTCCCTGAATCATTCAACACAAAGATAGGACATTCTAAATTACAACTCCAGCCAAAGCACTAGCCAAGATGCTAACACTCCAACATCTCTAATAAGTTCAATTCTAAATTTTACATTTTAAATTCACATCACTGAACCCACCCATAGAAATCAAAACTTAAAACTTCATTCAAGACTAAAACCCAATCCCCCCACCAAAGTTTTTTCTAGACTTCAATTCTAAATTTTACATTTTAAATTATAAATTACACCATCGATTTGCCCACACATAACTCACAACTCAAAAATCTCCACTCAAAACTCAAAACTAAAACTGAAAAAAATTAAAAAAGCAGCTTCCCTCTTATTAGAAGGGTTGCTGCTTTCACTATTTATTCTGCATTAGCGGTGAGATTGGCGATATAAGGATCGATCGAGGCGATTTGGACACCGGTATAATAATGTTGAATAATTTCTTGATAGTTTTTACCTTCTTTTGCCAATCCATCGGCGCCGTATTGGCTCATTCCGACGCCATGTCCCCATCCTTTCGTTTCGATGACGATATTATGACCAGTTCGCCTCCACTGAAAATCACTAGAGTCTAAATCTAGCTTCTCTCTTATTTCTCTACCCGTAAAGGTTTTTCCGTTAATATTGACGGTCGCCACCCGTCCACCTTCCGTACGATCGATAATTTCTCCTACCGAACCATCACCAGGAAGCGTAACTCCTAGAGCCTGTTGGAATGCTGAGGTGGAGATTACTTTTTCCGTTGAATATTTTGGTGAGTGGCTATCCCAAGGACTTTCAACACTTCTTAAATAAGGAAAAGTATTTGTCCAGTAATCTTCCGAGTTTTCGGTATAACCGTTACTAGTCGAAAAAAATGATGCAGTAATCGGCTCCCCTTCATACGTAATAATTTGTCCTCTCGTTGCTTGGACCGCTTCCGTTATCCTTGCCATGTTCCATTCATAATCTTTTCCGTAAAATTCACGAAGGTCTTCGTCATTGCGAAACACTTGGTGCATCACCGTGTCTGTAACCATCGCTCCATTTGGTACATTCATTTCTGTAGGATTTAGCAAATGCTTAATAATATACGTTCGAGCTGCCAAAGCCTGTGCTTTTAAAGCCTCCATTGAAAAACTAGGAAGCATTTCTGAGGCGACGACTCCGATTATATAATCTTCAAAATCAACTTCTTCGATCATTTCTGGTCCAGTTCGAAAAACAGAAACCGTTATATCTTCTGCCGGTACCGTCACTTCACTAATATAGTTTGACGTTTGTACACTAGTAGAATTAATAGATTGTTCCTCTTTTTCTCCCTGAAATGCTAGAACAAGCATCGTGGGAATAATAAGAATTAAGCTGCATAAAATTGCTCCGATAATAACTAATTGCCGCATGTATGACGCCTCCATTTTTTGATTTTGTGCTAGTACTTGTAGACGATACTTGTATTTTTTTGGTTTGTCTTTACGCATTTTATGCATGTTTAATAGAAAATAGACCTGTGGAATAGAAGAATCTGTGGGATTGTCAGAAAAAGTTGGACGAGCAG
>SKOL01000660.1 GCA_007120055.1 Anaerobacillus sp. | reverse complement strand
TCTTCACTGGATTGAAGCGGTACCCCTGATATTTGTATCATACAATCCTCCATTCTAAGCTTTCTTTTTCATCAGTATTAATACTTATCGTATTCGCATTTTGCTTTAATCATGTTTTACCAGGGATGTATTTTGATTGGAGGATACCCGAATTGGAGTTCATTTTCAGTTGAGGTTATGAATCACCAATGGGAGATGAGAAAGACTGTATAAATCAATCTTATTTAACTTTCTAAAGTTTCTACAGGGATGATATCTGAAATGTGGAGAGAGTCTACTGAAAAAAAACAATATAAATCAGTAACCCCCATTTGTAGTTTGCAATTTCGTATTAAAAAGCCTTCGTACCCATGACTAATAAGATGGTTACGAAATTTTGCATTGGCTTCTTCCTTATTTAAAAGAATAGCTTGATCTTTCCAGGTGACCATTCCTTTTTTAGCACTAAAATAATCACAATATTTGTCACGATCCGTCATAAACAAATCATACGCATCAACGGAATTAGATTCATATATCTTAAGTTGTGGTTCATCAATATAAACTTTGTAAATAAAACCAACTACTGGCCGATCAATTTGAATTACCTTAGGTTCTCCATCTTCCCAAAATTCCGTTTCTGATTCTTCAAAAACAGTTTCAGTCCCTATGGCATAAGGTTTTGTGGAATTGATGTCAGAAGTAAACCAATATCCAATCGTACCAATATCGTTATTTAAATTTTGAACCACTTCTTTATTAAAATACTCAAATTTTTTCATAGCTCCAAAATAAGCGATCATATACATACCTCCCATTTTTAGATTGCCCAAATCTGAGTTAGACATTTATGGAAGGGTATATTGAAAAATTCAAGATACAATTTATGAGTTAATGAATTTCATAATTCAATATTAACGCCATTAAGTAACTATATGTAGTTGCGTTAATTCGTTCGCAACTACATATAGTTTGGTATGGCTCACTTTAGGTAATTATGAAATTCACTCAAGTAAGCGTGAAATAGTCCACACCTATAAGCTAGGCTGGGACTAAAAGTTAAGAAAGTTAATTCATAGCTTATTAAGTGTGCGGACATGAGATCCGTTATTTAGCTGAAAATGACTATTTTTAAAAGGTAAGCGGACATCAGCTTAGAAATTTCGACGAACAAAAAAAAATTTATGAAAAGTGAAATAAATTTGCATTTCATTCGACTAATTAATAGATATACAAAATGGGACGGAGGAGAAAAATGCCCAGCAACGAGAAAATTTCAGAGTGGTTTTATTTACATAATAAAGATATTTATCATTTTTTTATTTATTACATAGGGTCCAATGACGTCGAAGATTTAGTTCAAGAAGTATTTGTTCGTGCGATCAAAGGTTTTGATACGTATGAGGAAAAATCATCACCAAAAACGTGGCTATTTAGTATTGCTCGGAATGTAGCAATCGATGAAATTAGAAGAAGAAAAAGAGCAAAATTGAAAACGGCTCTTTTTTTACAGACTGAGACTGAGGAAATAATTCAAGGGGAAAATCCTGAAACGGTACTTGAACTAAATGAAAGACAAAAAGAGCTGTGCCGAGCGATTCAATCGTTAAAATCGAATTATCGCGATGTTATCGTTCTTCGTGGGATTAAAGATTTATCTATTCAAGAAACAGCTACGATCCTTACATGGAGTGAAAATAAAGTACGAATAACTTATCACCGTGCTTTAAAAGCATTACAAAAAGAAAGAGGGAGGTTTGTATTATGAATGAAAATAGAAAATACGATGATTTAATCGAAGAGTTACGGTCGCTTCCTAACCCTGAAATAAATCAAAAAAAGCAAGATGATATTCATGCAAACCTCTTACAATTTGCTTCAGAATATGAAAAGAAAAAGGCTACTTCATTTACAATAAAGCGAATTTATGTCGTCCTAACTAGTGTCATTACATTGGCGCTGTTTTTGTTTTTTATTATCGACTTCGATTGGGACGATGAAAATAAAACGACGAAGCAGAGTGAATTAAGTCTGACAAATATAATTGAAGAGCCCGAATTTGAACAACTGGAGTACGTTGTTGAACAAGCGTTGAGAGACTTAGCGCCAAATTCCGAGCTTAGTCAATTGAAGACAGAGGAAGAACTTGTAATACACGTCGTTTCGTACATGTATAACTATATCATTTATTTTGAAGCACAAGGATTAGTTAAGGGATTCGTTCAAAGTGATTTAGAAGAAACGAAAACTTTAGCAAAACAAATCGTAAACGAAAATAACTTCGAGCTTCTTGATGCTTTTAAGTTAAAATTAGAAGACATGTATTTTTCACAAAAAACAGCAACTCCTGATCTTGCATCTTTTATTGTTGAAACAGAGACGTTTACATCGGTCAATACTATTGAAGTTGAACGTAGGGAAAATGGAATTGCTGAAAATGATCTTGACAGGGTGACCGAAACAGCCAACATTATTGAGTTAGCTAAATATACGTATGAGGCATTTAAAGAAGTGCCATGGCATGAAAAAGAACGACTCGATTCAGTCGGTAAAGAAGATGAATATTACTACTATTTACAATCGTATGCATTACAGGCAGGCTTTGGTTATATTAAAGTGAGCGGTGAGACGATCGAGCAATACGTCGAAAATTTAAATAAGCTTGCTCGCGAACTAGAAGAAGAATATTTATACGGAGATCGAACTGGAGAAAAAATACAACAATTAATTGATGAAATTCGGATTGTATCAAAACAGTTATATGAGTATACGAGAAATTAAAAGATAGACATAATTGAACTTGGAGGAGAAACAATGAATAAAACCCGGATCATCTTCATTTTTGCAGCCTTAATTTTAGTTATAGGGTATACAATTTTTTATATGACTGGAAATGAAGAAGCTAATGAAGGATTAATTATCGAAGAAAAGCAAGAAGAAGAGGCTCCAATATCAATGAGTGAAGAAGGAATTGTAGTAGAGAAAGAAGACATTCCTCTAGATGAAAAATTCCCGATTGATATGCGGGAAAGTTCGATGCAAAATTATATCCATTGGATGTCACATCAAAAAGTATCTGCTAAACAAAAATGGGGAGCAATGCTAGTCACCGAAGAAAGAGTAGAACGCCTACTTGAAGTTGCTTTAGAAAATGAACAAAACTATCAACATAGCAACGTGTATATCGACATTTTATCAAGATGGCAAAAAGGTGATTTTAGCAAAGCAGATTTAGATCATAATGCGATATGGGAGCTACAAGGTGGAACAATCGGAAAAGCGACGGGATTACTTACTGAAGAAGAGGAACTAGCATATATTGAAAAACATTTTGGACAGTGACTGGGAGTTGACACTTTTTCTATTGGGTTTTATTATGAACTCGCCCGGACAGGAGAGCCTTAATATGAATATGTGTAACTACGTTAGTAGAGAAAGTATGCATTACAATAAATAAAAAACACTGGGCCTTACGATTAGCAACTAGTAAAAGTATTCAAAAAATAACCATGTTTTATAGCATGGTTATTTTTAGGTGATAGACGGTTTTATTTACATCTGAAAAAGAAGCAAAAGAACCGCACCTTTACTTTGTTTCAAAATTAAAAAAAATCAGAAAAATAAAGGAATGAAACAAAAAGTGGAGAATAGTTATTACTAAGAGTTCCTACTCATTGATGAGTAGGGGCGGACATTCATCCTAGAATATCAGGAAATAAAATGTTGTGTGAAAAGGAGGTGATCAAAAACGATGGTTGATATGAAAATGGCAGATATTCGTGAAGAATATAATTTTTTTTCAACAAAAGGTGAATTAGCTGAATACCTTTTGTTGAAAGGGCTTTCAGAAATGGGTGAGCCAGTTGGATCTTGGGTGTTAAAAAACATGCTCGACGAAAATGGACTGGATGTCAGTACTGCCACAGTAGGAAGGATTTTAAAGGCATTAGATGCGAAGGGTTATAGTATACTCGTGGAAAATCAAGGACGAAAGATCACCACAAAAGGTAAAAAGTATATCAATCGCTTATCTGATGAAGTTGAACGCACGCGTCTTCAACAGAGCTTGATGAATGCTTCAAGACCTGGAGATTTGTATGAGCTCCTTGATTTGCTAGTAGCGAGAAAAGCTATTGAATGTGAAACGGTTCGACTAGCAGCGACTAGGGCTAGCAAGAAACATATTGAGAGTTTATACGATTCTCTAAAAGAGCATGATCATGATGTATCTTGTAAAAAGGATCCGAACCCAGTAGCTTGTAATTTTCATGAGAAAGTAGCGGAAGCGTCACAAAATAGATTTCTTATTGCATCATTGAATATTCTTATATACGAAGAGTTAAAG
>SKOL01000352.1 GCA_007120055.1 Anaerobacillus sp. | reverse complement strand
TCAATAATGTTAGCTTAGACCTTCATAATAGTGACTTCGAAGGCAACGTAATGACGGAGTATGAGGAAAAGTTTTCGTCAAAAGGAATGAGAATTTATCGTTGCGAAGCACAGTTTCGGGGTTAGTTTGTTTGTTGGATAGTTGGATAGTTGGATAGTTGGAAAGCCGAAAGTTGGAAAGTTGAGCGCTCGACTTTTCCATATTAGATGAAGATGCTCCTGCGGTTACTCGGCGCAAAGCAGCACGATGAATTTGCTAAGAAGTATCACAAGGTGTGATTGAGGTCAGTAGCTTTACAGCGAAGTGAGGGAAATCGACCGGAATTTTTTTTTTATTAGATGGTGACGATATATCGTCTTGAGCGTTACTTGAAAATAAACAAGAAAAAGGGGGAGGAACTATGGAACAATTAAAAGTAGGCGAGATAACATTTACGTGGTTAAATGGAGGCGTTACTCATATGGACGGAGGAGCGATGTTTGGTGTCGTTCCTAAGCCATTGTGGGAGAGAAAATATCCTCATAACGACTTTAACCAAATTGAACTTCGAACAGATCCGATTTTAGTACAAGTTGATGGTAAAAATATTTTAATTGAAACAGGCATTGGTAATAACAAATTTTCGGAAAAGCAAAAGAGAAATTATGGAATTACTGAAGAATCAATGCTGGATGCTAATTTAAACGAATTAGGAATTTCAACGAGCGATATTGATTACGTATTAATGACCCATATGCACTTTGACCATGCTAGTGGGATTGCAAAGTGGCAAGGAGAAGATCTTGTTCCTACGTTTGAAAACGCAACTGTTATTGTAAGTGAAATTGAATGGGACGAACTTCAAAACCCTAACATGCGCTCCCGTAATACGTATTGGGAAGAAAATTGGAAACCAATCCAAGACCAGGTTCGAACGTTTGCGGATAAAGTAGAGGTCATCCCAGGTGTAGAGGTACACCATACTGGTGGTCATAGTAATGGACACAGCATTATAAAAATTGAGCGGTTTGGAGAAACGTTCATACATATGGCAGACTTAATGCCAACCCATGCTCATCAAAATCCGCTTTGGGTTCTTGCTTACGACGATTATCCGATGGATTCTGTTTTTGCCAAAGAGAAATTGCTGAAGGCAAGTTTAGAGCAAGAAGCGTGGTTCATTTTTTATCATGATTATAAGTACCGCGCCCTAAAATGGAGTAAAGATGGTAAAGAAGTTACAAAAGAAGTGTTACGAGAAAGATAGTTTTCAAATAGTCCATTTTTACAAATACAAATAATTATAGATAAGATCGATTTAAATACAGACGTAAGAGCCGATTATAATGCATAATCGCTCTTATTTTTGTTTTAAGACGTTTTGTTACCGTTTTCCTTCACTATCTCATCGTTATAGTCACGACTTCCTTTAAAGCTGTTGTGGTCATACTAAGTGGCGTGTTAGCATGAAGGGCATATGTAAATAGTGGAGGGACAATGTTATGTTAACGAATGAGATGATCGCCTTTATTGGAGCAGGCTCTATGGCTGAGGCAATGATTGCTGGACTAGTAAAAAATAAGATTGTTGCTCCTGAACAAATAATCGTAACAAATAAAAGTAATAAAGATCGACGAGATGCACTGCAAGAAGAATACGGTGTTTTAGTTACTGAAAACATGAATTTCGCTGTTAAAGAAGCTGGGATCGTCATTTTAGCGATGAAACCGAAAGATATTGCTTCAGTAACTGAAAAGTTACGAGGTCAAGTTACAGAAAAACATGTATTAATGAGTGTGTTAGCAGGGATTAGTACGCCATTTTTAGAAACTGAGATAGGGATTGAAATTCCTGTTATTAGAGTAATGCCAAATACGTCAAGTATGGTAGGAGCCTCTGCTACAGCGATTACTGGAGGGAATTTTGTAACAATGCCACAAATTTGGATGGCTAAACAATTACTTTCAGCGATTGGGCAAGTGTATGTCATCGAAGAGGATGAGATGGACGTTTTCACTGGTGTTGCCGGCAGTGGGCCAGCATACTTTTATAAATTGGTAGAGCACTTACAAAAAGCAGCCGAAGAAAGTGGATTAGATCCGGCAATTTGTCAGGATGTAGCCGTACAAACGATTGTTGGGGCTGCGAAAATGCTAGAAGAAACGAATAAAGCCCCTGTAACGTTAAGGGAAAATGTAACATCTCCTAACGGAACTACCGAAGCGGGCTTAAATGCGCTGCAAAAAGTTGGTGGTTGTACTGCCATTGAAGAAGCTGTAAAGGGAGCGACTCAACGTTCAAAGCAACTTCGATTTGAGTTTGAAGCGGTTAGAATTAAATAAACAGTTTTTCATTCATAAAATATTTTTCAGAAAGTGAAAAGTTCGAAGCGGTTAGCGCATTGAATTTGTCAATGTGCTGTTATTTTCTATAAACTGGAAAAAATATGCATATTGAAGCACTCAATACGCAGAGATAAACCATAACCTAGAAAGATCCTGCGCATTGAAGCCTTCAATGCGTAGGATATGTTAAAATTATGTTAATCTTGCGAAGAAAGTTCTAAAATTGCGCCTGTTTCCCCATCGACAATAAAATCAAACTGATAAAATTCACCTTCCATTGTACAAGAAATTCCACCGCGGTAAACTTTATAATTAATAAATTTTCTCTCGTAGTCTTCGGGGATCATATGTATCCACGAACCTTCAATGGCCCCCTGCTGTCCGACCTTTCTTTTAACAATACGTAAAGCTTTTTCCGGTGAGATAAGTTCTTTAGATAATTGTTCTTTTAGGACCGTTCCAGCTAAAATGCCAACACCGACTCCAACTAAAAATCTTTTCAAGCTCATAAAAAACACCTCTTCCTTAACAAAATTCAAAACTCTTTATACATTAAGAAGCAATAAATTTTTCATAAAAGCTCTGAAACGATGATGCAAAAATTTAAGGTCTTAAGTATAAATGCAACAACGCTTCTGTGTTCACCTGAAGGCTTAACACTTGGCGAGTTTCCTTTTATGGTTATTATAGTTATTTTTTCCTTAATAATATACTAAAACAAGATAAAATAGAAACCTTTTGGAAAAAATGATGGGGAATAGTGGCAACATTCGCTAACTTTCGTTAAAATAGACATGTACATAATATTACGGTACTCGAAAGGAGTAAACAATGAATCAAGAAACTTTACAGTTATTTAAAACGTTAACAGAACTTCAAGGTGCACCAGGTTTTGAACATCAAGTAAGAAAATTTGTACGTAGTGAACTAGAAAAATATACGGATGAGATTATCCAAGATCGTCTTGGGAGCATCTTCGGTGTTAAACGTGGCGATGAAAACGGACCAAAAGTTATGGTTGCTGGACATATGGATGAAGTAGGCTTCATGGTTACTTCAATTTCAGATAAAGGTTTAATTCGTTTTCAAACACTTGGTGGTTGGTGGAGCCAAGTGTTACTCGCTCAACGTATGCAAATTATGACAGATAACGGACCAGTTGTTGGTGTTATAGGTTCAATCCCACCACATTTACTTGACGAAGCAAAGCGTAATAAGCCGATGGAAATTAAAAATATGTTTATTGATATTGGTGCAGACGATAAAGAAGATGCTTTAAAAATTGGCATTAAACCAGGTCAACAAATCGTACCGATTTGTCCGTTTACACCAATGGCTAATGAAAAGAAAATTTTAGCGAAAGCATGGGATAACCGTTACGGTACTGGTCTTTCTATTGAACTGTTGAAAGAACTACAAGGTGAAAAGACACCGAACATTTTATTCTCAGGTGCAACTGTACAAGAAGAAGTAGGTCTAAGAGGCGCGCAAACTGCAGCAAACATGATTCAACCTGATATCTTCTTTGCTTTAGATGCAAGTCCTGCTAACGATGCTACTGGTGATAAAGATGCATTTGGCCACTTAGGTAAAGGAGCACTTTTACGTATTTATGATCGCACCATGGTGACTCATCGTGGTATGCGTGAATTTATTTTAGATACTGCCGAAAGTAATAACATTCCATACCAATACTTTATTTCTCAAGGAGGAACCGACGCAGGAAGAGTTCACGTTTCAGGTGATGGTGTCCCATCAGCCGTGATCGGTGTTTGTTCTCGCTACATTCACACTTCTGCATCGATCGTTCATGTTGATGACTATGCAGCAGCGAAAGAATTAATCGTCAAGCTTGTAAAAACAACAGACAAAACAGCGGTTGAAACTATTAGAAATAACAGTTAATATAAGAGTATAGGTGAATGAAATTTCATCTAGCACAATTAAAAAAATTGTAAAATGCGGAAAAAACAGACTCGGAAGCCAGCCGGGTCTGTTTTGTT
>SKOL01000576.1 GCA_007120055.1 Anaerobacillus sp. | reverse complement strand
TCTTTGCCACCTTCAACAATAAATTCTCCGTAATGAATGCCTGTTTGGAAAACAGCTGGTAAAATATCGATTGTGATCGGTACTTTTTTTGCTTCATTAGGCTTTAATGTCACCGAAAAAGGGACTTTCCATTGCACACCGTCAGGAACGACGAAAGGTGGTTTGACGTAGTAAGTTCTTGTTTTATTAGACGTATTTTTGATTGTAACTTCAACGTCTTTCGTTAGTCGCGACTGTTCTCGTGTCCATTTTCCAAATGCCACGGTTCCTGGGTAAACGAGTGTCTCGGCAAATACTGCCTCTTCAATTTGAACGCGCCCTGTCCCTTGTTCGTGAGGAGCATATAATTTTCCTTCCTTGTCGTGCAGTGGCTTTGCCGTATTCATTATCGCTGCTTTAATTTCTATCGGTGTCCACTCGGGGTGAGCTTGTTTGATTAAGGCCGCTGCACCAGCAATGTGAGGTGCGGACATGCTCGTTCCATTTAAACCTAAATAACCTTTTGGAATCGTGCTATCAATGGCTACACCTGGCGCTACGACGTCAGGCTTTACTCCCCACGTATACGTAACTGGCCCCCGTGAACTGAAAGATGCAATTTGATCTTCCTCCTTGCGGTATATGGTGCGCATATAATTTTTTTCTTTCTGCTCCATTTGTTGTTTTAACCATTCTCCGTCTTCTTTAGAAATCGAGACGACAGGAATATCTAGTTGCTGCTCAAGTGCACCGATGAAATCACCTGGAGTGTTGTTATAAATAATGACACCGACGGCACCTGCAAGCATGGCCGTTTTTGCTTTTTCACCAAAAGGGATGACCCCGCGTTTGATTAAGACTATTTTATCTTTTACTTCTAGCATTTCTTCTTGGCGACCGAGTCCAGCTTCAACAATCAGATGGTCACGCTTAAACTGCCATGGCTTAGCACCAACCATTGCGTTCAATGGAATTTCTCTTTTTTCATTGCCAATAACTAAGTATGGGACATGTAATGGCGGTGTTGATGCGCCAACAGAAATCGCATTCACAGAAGTGCCTGGCGAACCTACCGTCCACATATTCGGTCCGCTATTGCCGTTAGACGTGACTGCGACGATCCCTTTTTCAACAGCTTTGTCTAGGGCAAGGCTTGTTGGCCAATCGGGTCCGTTGACGGTATTTCCTAGCGAAAGATTGATAATATCAACACCGTCTTCCACCGCTTTTTCTATCGCTTCAATCACTTGCTCCGTCGTTCCTTTTCCTCCCGGACCTAAGGCACGATAAGCATAAATTTCCGCGTCAGGAGCCACTCCTTTTATTTTCCCATTTGCAGCAATAATTCCAGCCACATGAGTACCGTGCAGTGTCGGCGGCCCTTGCTTTGACGTCGTTTCCATCGGATCTTGATCATCATCAATAACGTCATAGCCGCCTTTATAGTTTTTTTTCAAGTCGGGATGGTCGTAATCGATGCCCGTATCAATGACGGCAATTTTAATCCCTTGGCCAGTTAGACGTTCACCTTTTTTGTCTAACTTCCCACGAATTTGATCTCCACCGATAAAAGGGACGCTCTCATCTAGAGCGACCTCGTATGTTTGAACAGGATCAACTCTTTTTACACCAGCAATCGTTTCAAGACTTGAGATCTCATCTTTTCGTAACGCTATTGAAAAACCGTTAAATAATGATTGAAAAATTTTACGCTCTTGTCGTGACGGCAATTCACTTGCAAGGGACTCGATGACTTCATTAACATCCTTTTCTACTTCGACAATGACAACGGTCTCTTCATCATCCGTCATTTTATTGATCGGAGGGCGCTCTGGAAAAGTCGCTGCGAAACTATTCGTTATGAAGCTAAATATAAAAATAAATGTCAAAAAGCTTATTCTTCTCATTTAATCGTCTACTCCCCTCCTCAATAACATTCAATTTATGCTTCTAACATTTTTTAGCGTTCCACAATATAACAAAAAAATGCGAACAAGGTGCGTCCGCATTTTTAATGTACAATTTACAATTCACAATTTAAAATTATTTAGCTCTTGCTTCGAAGATTAGCCCAAACAATTTTAAATTTTACATTTTTAATTTACAATTAATTTATTTCGTTCCAAACAAGCGGTCTCCGGCGTCACCTAGTCCTGGTACGATGTAGCCTTTTTCATTTAACTTTTCATCTAAAGCAGCTAAGTAAATGTCGACATCTTTATGTGCTTCTTGAACAATTTCTACGCCTTCAGGTGCAGCAATTAAACACATTAGCTTGATGTTTTTTGCGCCACGTTTTTTTAATGAATTAATCGCTTCGACTGCTGATCCACCTGTTGCTAACATTGGGTCAATAACGATAAATTCACGTTCTTCGACATCTGTCGGAAGCTTCACGTAATATTCTACCGGTTGTAATGTTTCAGGATCGCGGTACAAGCCGACATGTCCAATTTTTGCTGCTGGAATTAGCTTTATAATTCCGTCCACCATTCCTAATCCGGCACGCAAAATCGGCACTAAACCTAATTTTTTACCGGCGATTGTTTTTGATTTCGCAGGTCCTACTGGTGTTTCTACCGTCACTTCTTGAAGTGGAAGATCACGCGTAATTTCAAATGCCATTAAAGCAGCAACTTCGTCTACTAACTCGCGAAATTCTTTTGTGCCTGTCTCCTTGTCTCTTATGTACGTCAACTTGTGTTGAATTAATGGATGATCAAAAACAAATAAATTACTCATGATTACTCGCTCCCATTCTTTATTTACTCTTGCTTAATATACCACGTAAACTCTTTTTTGTTCCTTGAAGATTTTACATAAAAAGCGAGATTACTTCAAGGGGAAAAGTCGTTTTTTGTTTGTTTATCTGTTAGATTTGGTGATTTATTGTCGAAAATTTGATTTTTAATCCCGTTTGCTCGGTAGTTTGCTGATATTGTTAGTTTGTTGTCCAAACTAAATTGCCTAAAAAAGAGGGTATCCCACTTACAAAATGCGGGACACCCTCTTTAGGTGTATTCTATTATAAATTTTTATATAATGTGTAGTTTTTCGTTAAGGCTGCGACGCGCTCTTTCGCTTCAGCAAGCTTTTCTTCATTTTCAACATTTTTTAATGTTAGAGCGATAATGGCACCGATTTCGTCCATTGCTTCTACATCGAAGCCACGTGATGTCACGGCTGCTGTACCGATACGAATACCACTTGTAACAAATGGACTTTGTGGATCGAACGGGATCGTATTTTTATTTGTTGTAATTCCGATATCGTCTAACGCTTTTTCAGCAACTTTACCAGTTAAGTCTAAGCTACGTAAGTCTAGTAAAACGAGATGATTGTCCGTTCCACCTGAAACCAGATTAATTCCTTCAGATGTCAGTTTGCTAGCTAAACGATTCGCATTTTCAACGACACGGCTCGCGTATGTTTTGAAATCGTCTTGAAGTGCTTCACCGAAAGCGACGGCTTTGGCTGCGATGACGTGCATAAGCGGTCCACCTTGAAGACCCGGAAAAATGGACTTATCAATTTTTTTCGCCCATTCTTCTTTACATAAAATCATCCCGCCACGTGGGCCACGAAGAGTTTTATGCGTCGTTGTTGTTACGAAATCTGCGTAAGGAACTGGGTTTTGATGGAATCCACTAGCAACAAGACCAGCAATATGAGCCATATCTACCATGAAATAAGCTCCGACTTCATCGGCAATTTCACGGAACTTTTTAAAATCAATTGCACGAGGGTACGCACTTGCTCCAGCGACAATTAATTTCGGTTTATGTACTCTCGCTTTTTCTAACACATCGTCATAGTTAATTTGTTGTGTATCTTCATCTACACCGTAGTCGATAAAGTTATATTGAATTCCACTAAAGTTAACAGGACTTCCATGTGTTAAGTGACCGCCGTGAGATAAATTCATTCCGAGCACAGTGTCACCTTGCTCTAAAATTGTAAAGTAAACAGCCATATTCGCTTGCGCACCGGAATGCGGTTGGACGTTAGCGTGATCTGCACCGAAAATTTGTTTGGCGCGGTCTCTAGCAATATCTTCAGCAACATCAACATGTTCACAGCCACCGTAATAACGTTTTCCAGGGTAACCTTCAGCGTATTTATTCGTTAACACTGAGCCTTGCGCTTCCATGACCGCTTCACTGACGAAATTTTCTGACGCAATTAATTCTATTTTATCCCTTTGCCTTGCTAATTCATCTTGCATTGCTTCGTAAAGCTTTGGATCTTGTTGCTTTAAGTTTTCCATTTTCAATCTCCCTTCTATCGACAAACGCATTAATTATTTTATTATCGTAGTTATTGTATCACAAACAATGTTAGTTTGAGTTTT
>SKOL01000559.1 GCA_007120055.1 Anaerobacillus sp. | reverse complement strand
ATTGTTCAAATTTATGACTTAAAATGTTTACAAATAGTTTAAAAATAAAAATATATAAAAACTATATTAAGATACTAGTTAACTACGTTATTTTCAACTTTTTTGCAAATAAAGGAGCCTCATAGATGAGGCTTCCTTTAATAAAATCATTTTTTATATTCAACTTTACGCCATTGTAAATAAGTGAAAAGTGCGATACCAGCAGATACTAAACTTATAACATTATAAGTTAAGAGAATATCATACTCACGTCCAAGGAACGCTTCTACCGTCCATTGCAACATAACTACATTAATGACAATCGTCGTAATAATAATTGCCCAACACGTTTTTTTACCCATGACGATACTGCCTCCCTACTGCATACACGATACCATTATCTACTTCGATTTCAATTAATGGTAGCTCACGTTGTGGGGGGCCAGCTGTTGGATGTCCATTATTAACATCAAAATAACCAGCGTGACATGGACAAAGTAGAACATCTTGTTCTTTTTCATAGAAAACCGGACACATTAGGTGAGTACAAGCACTGTTGTATGCTTTTAAATCACCATTAACAGTATGAACTAAAATCGCCGGATCTTTCTCTGTAGGATAATTAAAAACTACTGAATCACCTTCTGGAAGATCCGCTAGCTTTGCAATTTCAACTCTTTCATAATCTTTCTCTACGCCAAGCATCGCTTTCACAGAGAACGGAATCGTTGCAACTCCTAGTGCTACTGATGTTCCTACAGCCGTTTTTAAAAAGGCTCTGCGGTTATATTTCAAATCATCTTCACGACTTACGTTATCTACTAAATTTATCATGTCAGCATTCGTATCTTTTTGATTACGACCTAATTTCTTTTTACAAGTCATGATTTATACCCTCCATTCGTTGTTTTTTCTTAAAGCGAGGGATTACCTCGCTTTAAGTGAGGAAGGGCTTTCCTCTTTAATTAATCGCTATACACTCCGAAAAATTCAGGCACATATTGCCATTTATCTTGTTCTGTCGGTTTTTTACCTTCAATTAAATTCATTTGTGTTCTGCGACGGCGTAAAGCTTGCATTTCATCAAAATCAATGAAACGAATAGCATCACTCGGACAAACTGACGCACACATTGGCGCAATATCATGTTGTGTTCTGTCATAACACATGTCACATTTGTACATTTTGTTTTCTTCAAAATCGAACTTTGGAATACCGAAAGGACAACCGAATGTGCAGTTTCTACAGCCAATACATTTTTCTTCCATTGCTGAAAGTACTACACCGTCTTCGGTAATTTGAATCGCATTCGCTGGACAAACTCGAGCACATGCTGGGTCTTTACATTGCATACAAAGCATTGGGTATGTTTGACGACTTTCAAAAAAGTCAACATACTCTACATAGTTTCGTTCTTTTGCATCATGCCCACCGCACTCACGACAAGCGGCTTGACATGAGCGGCATCCGATACAACGTTCAAATTCAAGATACATTATTTTATTCATTGTCGATTTCTCCTCCTGTCGTTTACGCTTTCTCTATTTTCACTGCACAAACTTTAAATTCTGGCATTCTTGACGTCGGATCAAGAGCTGGATTTGTTAATTGGTTAACAGATAGCTCTTTCCCCCAATGATAAGGAACGAATACGTGATCATTTCGAATGGCCTTTGTTAAGCGAACATCTAACACCATCGAAGAACGAGGAGTTGTTAACTTAATCTTATCGCCATTAACTAAGTTGTACTGACTCGCTAACTCTGGGTGAAGTTCTGCATATGGTAATGGGCATTGCTCCATCAAGAATTTTACTCTTCTCGTTTGTGTCCCAGAAAGGTAATGGAAAACAACTCGACCCGTCGTTAACGTATGTGGATAATTAGCGCTTGGAACTTCTGCTGGTTCTTGCCAAGCAACCGTCGCTAAATTCGCTTTTTCGTTTGGTGTATCAAACTTTTCTTTAAACATGGTTGGTGTTCCCGGGTGATCTTCTGATGGACAAGGCCAGAAAACACCGTCTTCTTTATCAATACGGTCGTAAGTAATACCGTAGTAGTCTGCTTTACCACCTTTAGATGCTAAACGGAATTCTTCCCAAATTTGTGGTACATTTTCATATGGGAAAAAGCTTCCTTTACCCATACGCTCAGCGATAGCTTTCATAATTTGCCAATCTGTTTTAGACTCTCCGATTGGGTCTTTAACTTTACGAATACGAATTACTCGTCCTTCAAGGTTTGTTGTCGTCCCTTCGTCTTCAGCCCAAGAAGTTGCTGGTAAAATAACATCTGCAAATTCCGCCGTTTCTGACATGAAGAAATCACTAACAACCATAAAGTCTAATTTTCTAAAGCTGTCCCAAACATATTCTGTATTTGGTGCAGAAACAGCTGGGTTACTACACATAACGTGCATCGCACGGATATTTCCTTTTTGAATTTCATCAAACATTTCGAATGCTGAAACACCCGCTTTTGGTATTTCTTCTGGCTGAATTCCCCAAACACCAGCAACATATTTGACATGTTCAGGGTCTGCAATTTTACGGTAGCCAGGTAGTGCATCCGCTTTTTGACCGTGTTCACGTCCACCTTGACCGTTTCCTTGACCAGTTACAGTAGAAACACCTGATGCAAATTTACCAATTTGGCCTCGAAGTAGTGCCATTGATGTGTAGGTACATACGTTATCTACACCTTTTCTTTGCTGCTCAATTCCACGGCAAAACATAACGACCGATCGTGGTGATTTCCCGTAAATAGCGGCTGCCTTTTCAATTTTTTCTACAGAGACACCTGTAATTTCTGATGTGTATTCTGGAGTGAAAGTTTTCACTAATTCTTTTAACTCTTCATAGTTATTACAACGTTCGTTTACGTACTCTTCGTCAACATAACCGTCACGAACGATGATGTGTAACATTCCATTTGCAAGAGCAGAGTCTGTTCCTGATTTTAAATCCAAGTGAACATCAGCTAAGCGTGCGATTTGCGTTTCACGAGGATCTGCAACGATCATTTTCGCTCCCTTGTCGCGCGCTTTCCATAACCATTGAATAGAAGTTGGGTGACATTCTGCAGCATTCCAACCAGAGATAAAGAAGCAATCTGTATGCTCTAACTCTGTCCATGGTAATGTTGAGCCACGGTCTGTTCCTAATGTTTTCATAAAGCCACCGGCAGCAGAACTCATACAAAAACGACCATTATAGTCAACAAAGCGTGTACCTAATGCAACACGTGCATACTTACCAACTAAATAACATTTTTCATTTGTCATCGATACACCACCGTAAACAGATAGAGCATCTTTTCCATGTTTAGATTGTAATTCTTTAAAGTTCTTTTCAATTAAGTCTAATGCTTCATCCCAAGACGCTTTTACAAACTGACCATTTTTCTTAATTAAAGGTGTTGTAATTCTTTCTTCATGATCAACTGTTTGATAAGCCGTAACTCCTTTAGGGCACATTTTTCCTAGGGTTACTGGCCAATCATAGCGAGGTTCTACCCCAACAACTTTTCCTGTTTTTTCATTTAATCTTATATGCATTCCACATTGCATTCCACAATAACAGCAATGAGTGGTAATTAATTTTTCACCTTCGTGATGAAGATTTTTAACGCCTTCTTTAGCTAAAAACTGTGTCATTATATATCCTCCTCTACTTAGAAAAGCGTAAATACTAATCTAATAAGTAACTGCAATCATTTTTACACTTTTCTCGTTTCCATTGTTTTACTTTTCTTCTTTGTTATAAAACTCATCTGATCTTTTTCTACCGAAACCAGGAACGTGAATTCCGTTATTTGTTTGAACTGGACCGTATGGGTCACCTTTTACTGCACCTAAGTTTAATTGGCTCATTACACGAATTCTTCTGCGGCAGCTTGGACAATAGTCTGCTAAATACGAGCCGTCCTCTAGTTGTAAGTCAAATTGTTGTTCATGTAAAATTGCTTTTACATCTGAAATTTGGTCATCACTACTATATTTCGTTCCACATTTCTTACATGACCGCGTATCAACCATATGTTCCTCCTGATAATTCATTGGAACGCCTATTGCAAGTGGTCTGATCGGTAAATGGAACAATTTTCCGAACGGGAAGTAAATTAAGAATAATACAACTGTAATTTGATGAATTAAAGCTAATTCCGGGTGAATAAATCCACCTAAAAACTTATATGAAATTGTTAAAAATAATCCAGTAACTGTTACTGCTAATAAAATATAAAGTGGTAATACATCAAACTCTGCTCTTTCAGTCACTTTTAAATCGTTATTGTGTAATCTTCTTACTAGGGCCATGATCACTCCAACTAAAACCATGAGTGCTGTAATATTTAAAATGT
>SKOL01000465.1 GCA_007120055.1 Anaerobacillus sp. | reverse complement strand
TTCATCAATAACTACCATTACGTAAGGTAATTTTTTGTTAGGAAATTTTTCGTTGTATGAAGTTATCTTCTTTACTCCGCCTTCTTTCATGATTGTATATCTTTTTTCCATTTCATTCACAAGTTGATCAAGTATCTTATTCGCTTTTTTCATGTCATCAATCACTTCTTTCACTTGTGGAAAATCTCTAAATTGTTCAAATTCGACTTGCTTAGGATCTATAAGATAAACCATTAGTTCTTTAGGACTTCTCATCATCAGTAAGGTCAATATCATTTGACTCAGCCATACACTTTTACCTGAGTCTGTTTGACCTGATACTAATAAGTGAGTTAGCTTGTTTAAGTCTGCATGGACTATATTCCCCAAAGGATCTTTTCCCACTACAAAAGGGAGGGGATTATTTTTCGCAAACTCTAAGAAGTCTTCGTTTTGCAATAAAGTCCGTAGATAAATTGGTTGCCTTTCCACTCTAGGAATGAAAAGCGACACGCTATCAGGAATTTCACCTTGATTAATGCTCAGTGTTTCAGCTCCTAAAGCCACTCGAATGTCTGTCGCTTTCTTCTCAACATCAGAAAAGTTTTTATCACTTGGAATTTTTATTGTTGTCTTAATTAATGATTCTCCTACTTTAAAATCAGCTATTTTCACTTCTTTTGCGTCACTTACTATACGCACACGTTTTAAAGCATTTTTAATCCTTTCTGGAATTTTGGTGTCAACATCATCTTCATTAGTTTTGATTTGAATAGGAAGTAAGTCTAAACTTGGTTGAGCGTCTAATATTTGAGTAGAGGTAGTGTGTGCAATTTCTTTGCTATTGCTTTCTGTTTGAACTGTATTGCTTATTTCATTTGCACTATGGTCATCTGAGTAATCAGAAATCTCCTCCATTTCAGGCAATCCTTCCATTCTTTCTTGGCTAACTAAGCAATAAATTTCACTTAATGATAAGAACTGCTTCTCATATTGATGAAACGTAGCACTATGAAATATTTCAACACTATCCATTTCCACTAATTCAAATTGATTCATATAATCAAACTTGCTTAAAATAGTCTCAATCGTATCAACCAAAAACTCTTCACGTTCATCTGAATCTGCAAATGTTCCTAAAATCGTTTCAAATCGGAAATTGTCTTCACGAATTTTACGTTCTAATGCATTAAACTTATCTTCACTTACATTTCGCTTACCTTCTTTTTCAAAAATGAACTCTTGTGCTTTTCTGACTAAAGGGTTACTACTAGGTTGATCTACACCGTGAACAAAGTCATCCAACATCATAGCGGATATATTTCTCCAGTTCTCTTGACGCTTATGAAATTTTGACTGAATGACTATTTCTTCATTTTCGAGCATCATATTTGATATTTGTTTCAGATATTCGGTAAAAATCTTTGGTCTTTCAGTGTAAATAGGGAAAAATGATCCATGTTGCAACCTTGCTATTTGATAATTGAGGTCGGGGTTAGTTAAAACCTCAACCTCTTGATTTACTAATCGCATAGATGGTGTAGTAAATATATAAGACTTTATTTCACCTTTTTTCAAGTGATATTCTATTCCAAACACATCCCCCTCTGTAACCGATGAGGATAGTAAATGGTCAAGTGTCTCAATGTCAACTTTTTCTAATTCATAAAAGTAGAGTTTATTTATTTTTGCACTTTTGCTAAATTTATTAATAAATGATTTAAAAGGTTTCATTATTACACCTCTTTAGACATTCTTTTTGTATTAATCGTCAGTACCACACAGTTGACAATAATGATAATTGTATTAATAACAACAATTTCAACTAACATTTCCAAAATTGCCACCTCCTATTTGTTGTAACGTTTACCAGTGCTTAATCTTTTTTGAACTTTCTTTGATGCGCTTAATGTTTTTCTTGCTTCGGTAGGAGTTTCACCAATAAAACGTTGACCAACTACTGATCTAGCTTCTTGCATTTTCCCTGCATTCATACCTCTCCATAGTGCATTCTTAACTACATTAACAGGTTTATATTTAGTTATATTAGCCATTCCGAGCGTGTTTTTTAAACTATCGTACATAGTTAACACAGACGCATTGCTACTATCCATCATTCTACTTAGAAACTGTGGGGGATTGCTCATTCTATAAAGGCCGCCTGCCATGATAGCGAGTTTGAAAATTAGTCCGAATCCAGATGTAAAGCCTCTAGTTCCAAGCATGAACACTCCCATTATAGCGATAAAGAATGAGTATACAATTTGCACCATACCAATGTCTTTTATCGCTTTCCACCATTGAGATGTGTAATGTTTTGTATCATTAAAGCACCATGCACTTAATGCCACAGGGGTTAACGCACCTAAGCACACCAAATCAAACCAGCGCCTTCCGTTTGCTAAAAATATAGGAACTAGAGTTCCGATCAGCACAATGTCAAAGCCTATTAGGGCGAGTGTGTCGCCTACGTTTGTGGACATCATACTTGATACGTTTTCGGCACATGAGTTAAATGATGTTGGATCTTCAATGCTTCCACACTTATTTCTAACTGTTTCTTCAAATGATGTGTTCTTAACTTCGTGATATCCTAGTGAGGTAATGAATTTGGCTATAGTATTGACAAAGCCAAAGCCTTTTTCAAAAAGGAATGGCGCAAATCCAATACCTGTAATAGCTAGAGCATAGCGTTTTATGATTGTTTTTGGCTCAGTGTGTTGCATAGTTTTGTCAAAGTCTTTTGCGCTAAGCATTTTCTTTATGACTTGAAACATAAATGCAATTGCGAACATTGATACAGATAGGCTAGTAAAAGTCATCATATTATCTTTAAACCATTCATTTGTAAATAATAAAACTGGTGTGTGTAAGACTAACATTGATAACGTTTTATACACCCATGCTAGTAGCTCAACGCTCATATATTCAATGTTTTCCCTAAGATTGTTAATCCAAAGCACTACTTTCCAAACATTTTCACCGATACTTTTCCACAATTGAACTGCCTCAGCGAAGTTCTCACCAAAACCCATCCCAAAAGCATTACCACTTTCAGCATATGGATTGTTTTCAATATCACCTCTTTCCCATAGCCACTGTGATATGGTTTTATAATTACTTGCCTCAACTACTGTTTCAGCCTTTGCTTTATCAAATCCCATCATCATGAACGAGGTGGTAGCAATCCCAAAAGGAAACGTAACTTTCTTAATTGATTTTAAAAGGGAAGATGAAAGAATGGCAAATCTCCTAATAAGTACATTGCTGTGATTATGATAATTCCTACTATGGTCGGAATTAATAAAATTTGAGTTATCCCCTTTATTGCATTTCCGATCATTTCCATTGCTTTCTTTACTTTGTTTGGGTCTGGATGAAAGTATAGTGTGCTTGCTAACATCGCTACGATTATCCCTGCTGCAACTCCTAACTTTGTCACTGTGCTTATTGCCCACTGTGTGAATTCGTCTACTTGTTCGGGACTCGGCAATTCCTCCATTAATGATGCGTTTGTCACTACTGCTTCTGCTGTCGCTGCTAATGTTGGACTTGTGAGAGCTAATATTGACAGCAACGCTACTTGAGTGGATACTAGTGTCTTTAAGAACTTTTTCTTTTTGTAAAAAGGGAGAGGTTTCACCTCCTCGTTTATTTTTTGTTTGATAAAATTTACTTCTTTTTTCATCTTTTCTTCTACGCTATTACTCATATTTATTTTCTTATTCAGATTGGTGTAGGTCACTTCTGAGTCGAGTGATCGTGTTGTTAAAATCGCTGTCACCACTTGCTCCACCACCTCTTCTAGTCTTCTTCTTACTTAATTTAAAGTCATGGTAATATTGCATTCCAGATGTAATTCCAATGGATACACCGTAAACTGCTGCAACTTTGCTAATTAAAACAGCAATACCTAAAGCTGTTACTTCCATGATATTAACCTCCTAATAAGTTTTATAATGCTTAAAACCGCTTTTGTCTTTGTGAATTAGCTTAAATTTAGTTTTCTTTGAACGTTGCTTACTTAAATTATAAGCAACGTAAGCTGATGTAATTGTAACTGCAATCGCTTGAGTTCCGACTAATAATGTTAACATCGGGCGTTCACCTCATTTCTTATCTTTCTTAATACACTGTATGCAAACGCCTAAAATAAAAAATGTTGTCCTAGAATATTTTTTTATTTTCTTCTTCTATTTTTCTACATATAAAACTTTATCAATATCAGGACACCCTAGAGCAATCCATATTCTCAAAAAATGGTCTAAGCTTAACAACCTTCTATTATTCATAATGGCACTTACGTCAGATTCACCAATGCCAGTCATTTCTTGTATGTGGTATTGCTTCAATCCCATTATCTTAATTATTTC
>SKOL01000586.1 GCA_007120055.1 Anaerobacillus sp. | reverse complement strand
TTGGGTTATTTAGAGAATGAATTGTTGCAACCCCTTGTTGTTGATCGACATGTTCAATGTAAATAGGCTCACCATTATACATTACATTCGCCATTGTTGACTGAGAAGCGATTTGTTGTGCGCGTTGTGCATCCATTATGTACACCTCCTTTTCATATACAACCATTAATATTTGTTGTAAGTTGTGGAGATATACTTACTTTTTTATTGTATTGCTCTAGTAATATCCCTTTTCTTATTGGCTTCTGCTAATTTAGGAATATACTCGCTCGTATAAACAGTATCCCCATTTAACCTTGATGAGCCCGATTCAATACCGAGCTCATATCCAAGAAGCTGCTTAATATTTTGTGTCTAACTTTTGGGGCTAGTTCATCCCCTCGCCCCGTACTAACCTCCAAAGTCCGAGTAATGGGTCATCGACGGGAAAGTATTCAAGGCCCATATAACCGTCAAATCCGGTTTCTTCAATAGCCTCAAATACGTTTGGATAATTAATTTCACCAATATACAGTTCATGCCGGCCTGGGTTACCTGCCGCATGGAAGTGACCTATTTTATCAATGTTTTTTGTAATTGTGGCAATTAAATGACCTTCCATCACTTGCGCGTGATAAATATCATATAAAACTTTGACATAAGGACTATTCACTTGATTAATCATTTGAAAAGCTTCAGCAGAACTATATAAATAATAACCTGGGTGGTCAACTAATATATTAAGCGGCTCTACAAGTAATGTAATACCCGCTTCTTGAAGATAAGGAACACAAGCCTTTAAACCCTGAACAATACTTTGGTGCTGTTGCCACCGAGGGATATAAGGTAGTTCATCTCCTACTTGAGTGATAAGATTTTTACAATTCAACATTTGCGCTACTTTTATCGATTCTATTAATCCAAAAATATATTCATTTCTTTTCAAAGGATTTACAAGATCAAAAAAACGAGTTGTAAACGCGACTACATTTAAATTAAGCTTCTCAGTGGCAAATTGTATACGCTCGATATCCTTATCCCACCAAGACCAAAATTCAATATGGTTAATCCCAACTGATTTTGTTAGCTTTAGACCTTCAATGAAATCATAATTTTGAAAAACAGGTTCTATACTAACACTAATTTTCATTTTAATCCCTCATTTTAATCTATTAGATTTTACTTTAATTGTTCAATAACGTAATCTGCAGTCCGGATCGCTAATGCAACTGTAGTTAACATTGGATTAGCGGCACCGCTCGTCGGAATTACACTATTATCAGCTACATATAACCCTGGAACACCATGGACTTGCCCGTATCGATTCACTGCAGATGTATTAGGGTCATCCCCCATTCTACAAGTACCAATTTCATGAAACTCTACTCCAGGTGGTTGGAGGCATACAGGAGGCTGCTGTTCATTTGAGAGCAAAAGTGCATTCATTGCTGAAGCTGCTTTCTTAATACTAGCTCCCATTTTTTGAATGACTTCATAATCTTTATCACTATAAGAGAATTGGACGTCGATGAAGGGGACACCGAATTCATCTGTTCGAGCATAATTAAGTGTTAAATAATTTTCAAAACGTGTTTCAACTTCTCCAGATCCAAGAAGTTCTATCTTCCATTCATCGCGTAATGGCTTTTCTTGATTGTGATACCAAAAATAATATCTAGGTCCATGCATTTGGATTTGATACGGGCGCTCATGTGATTTAGGAATTAAGATACCAAGAGTCCCTAATACTTCAGGAAAATTCCTCCGACAAATTATACCTGTTCCAAAAACTCTAGAATGATTCGTTAAATAGTGACCAATGGCAGGTCCATCAACTTTTGAATGTAGCAAGATCCGAGGGGTTTCCAATGCGCTAGTTGCTAGAACGATATGTTTTGCTCTTAAAAAATAAGGATTTTGATCTTGTGTCATGACTTTGATGCCAACCGCTCTCCCTTTTTCCTTTAGTACTTCAGTACAACGAGCGTTCACCGCTAAATCAAAGGGCTTTTGGTTAAATCCTTTCCCTAAAAACTGTAAAGAGCTGAAAAATACATTTGAGTGAATTTCTCCATATTTTGTGGTTTGAAGATCAGTGGCCATAGGGACGTCGCTTGCATCTAAAAATCCTTTCTTCTGAAGCTGATCCAGCATGATTTGTGTTAAAGACGATCCTTCTGTAAAACGCTTGGTTACGTTCATCACTTTTTCAGCAGTGGCATAATAGTAATTCATTTCCTTTATTGACACCGGCCAAGTGACAAAGTCTAACGGATGAAAGCGCGGGGCAACTCCACCCCATAATAAAGTTCTTCCACCTACTGCTAAAAACTGCTGTAAAAAGCCCGATGGAATTCCCCAATCATTATGATCAAATTGAGAAGCACCAATCGTTCTCCAAAACTTTGGATTTGGCCAAAATCTTCTATAACGTTCTTCGGTCATTGTAGCCATATTCATTACGTGGGTTGATAAAAAGAGGTTTCCTGCCTCAACCACACCAATACGTAAATGCGTGTTTTTCAATTCTTCACATAGTCTCCATAGCGCAGCCCCCCCACCAGCACCGGTACCAACGATAAGGACATCATATTCTGTTTCTGCCATTTTTTCTAAAGAGCTTACGGGAATCCAGTGATCAAAATAATCTAAAGTAGGGATAGGGGGGCACACTGGGACATTAGACTCCCTCGTAGAGGATCGTTTATTTTTATTCGATGGTATTTTAACTTTAGTTCCAGGAATAAGAGAATGAAGACTAGAGATATGTGGATTAGCGTCGAGAAGTGTCTGAACATTCATATGATGATGGCGAGCAATTGTACCGATATTATCTCCATATTGAGAAGTGTAAACCCTCATAAAAATTTACCTCCTTTCAATAATTTGAATTTCATTATACCAATAAACTAGCCACAACAATCTACACCTAGTTGAGAACGAATTTTACTAAACTAGATGTAACATCTTAGTGGCGTTAAATAACGATAAAGAAATTCATTTACTTGAATTTCTTTACACAAGCCCTATCGATTTCAAATAATCTAGACTTTTTTTTGCACTTTTCACTGGATGACGACTAATATCCTGTTCAACAAAATAAAATTTCACACCAATGTTTCTGGCGATTTGAAAGACTTTCGGCCAATAAATTAATCCCTCCCCGACTTCTGTAGTTTCACCCTCCTGATCAATGTCTTTTACATGTAATAAAGGTACATTTCTGCGATAATATTGCAGTACTTTTATCGGATCAAGACCTACCTTCTTTATCCAATACACATCAAGCTCTAAAGCTAATCTAGCTTCACCAACCCTTTCCAATAAATGGTCTAAAATAAATTTCCCATTGATTTTTTCGAATTCGTGTCCATGATTGTGGTAAACAAAGTTAAGCCCGTGCCGTCGTAATTCATCACTTATTTCTATAAAAAGAGAGACTAGCTGATTAAATTTATTACTATTTAAAAAAGTCTCCTTAGGAATAATAGGAACCACGATATATTTCACACCAATATCTAAAGCATAGTTTATTTCTCCTTGCAAATCGCTTTTTAATTTATCAATATCAACATGTGATGAAATAGCGACTAAACCAAGCTCATTGAGTAATCTCCTCATTTGTGTCGAGGGAATATCGTAATAACCAGCAAATTCGATCGTTTTATACCCCATATCCGCTACCTTTTTCATCGTCCCTGTAAAATCTTCCTCTAGCTCATTTCGTAAAGTATACAGTTGTATTCCAGGAGGAATTTTGGACATATCCCACATTTCCTTACCGATCATCTGAAACTTCATATGATCCCCTCCTTGATAAAAAAACTCCTATACACCATTTTTAAAAGCACGAAAACATTTCTTCCCTTTAAATAGCTATGATTTGAATAAATACATTATTCCAGCGGGACGGGGGGGGCAAGCACCTAACTTATTAACTTAGTAAAGTTAAGTGCCTGGCACCTAATCCATTAACCCATTCCTACATATAAAAAGGCTGTCCTCTAGAAACCATAGCAACCACTCGTATTCATACACGACGGTTAACTGTACTCTCTAGTAGACAGCCTCTATTTTAGATTATTTAACAATCATTACTGGACAATTGGCTCGTTTTGCTACTTTATGACTATGTATTTTGAAACATTGAGAAACCCCCGTATTTAGTATTTGGATTAAAAAAATTCACTATAAAACAAAAGTGTCAGGCATCTTTTGAAACAGTAATGTTCAAAAGGTGCACAGACACTTATACTAATGTCTTGATTATTCAAATGTTAGTGACCTGAATTTTTCGATAAGCCACCGATTTTTTGGACTAATAATGAACTTTCTTTATTCAATCCTGTTAAGTGAACAGTAGCTCCAGTTTGTTC
>SKOL01000100.1 GCA_007120055.1 Anaerobacillus sp. | reverse complement strand
GAAAAAAGCTGCACAGCTAACCGGGAAAGAAAAACTTGTTGATGCATATTGTGGCGTTGGTACGATCGGTCTTTGGCTTGCACCACACGCGGGAGAATTGCGAGGAATGGACGTCATCGATGAGTCGATAGATGACGCACGCCGAAACGCAGAAAAACACGGTTTCGCTCATGCCCAATATGAAGTCGGTAAAGCAGAAGTGCTGTTGCCAAAATGGCTAAAAGAAGGCTGGCGCCCAGACGTCTTTGTCGTTGACCCACCCCGAACCGGTTGTGACCGCAAGCTACTCGATGCAATGATCAAAGTCAAACCGAAGCGGATCGTCTATGTGTCATGTAACCCATCGACCTTAGCGAAAGACGTGGATGTATTAATGAAGGCAGGGTTTAAGCTTAAGAGTTTGCAGCCTGTTGATATGTTTCCGCACACTGCTCATGTGGAGACAGTAGCGTTGATAGAGTTAAAATAGAGGTTTTGTAGATTTTAGACGAATATTGAAGTGTGTTTTATGTTCCCTCGAATAATTGGTTCGGGGGATTTTTTGGCCCCCCGGGGCTCTTACTTTTACGCGGAAAATCGAATGCTCTAATGGTATATCGTTACTTTGATAAGGATCTTGAACAGTCTTACTCCACAAACTTGTCCACAAAAACGGTTGTGCAGGAGCTTATCCACAGTAATTTCGGGGATTGTTTTGCTACAGATTATTCAGCTTTCACTTTATCAACAGTGATTGATGTTGAAATAGTGTTATGGACCGTAATAAGTTAATATGGCCCGGAAAAGCGGAACAAAAAGTCAACCTGGACCGAAAATTGGTCCGCTAATGGGGAGTTGGGAACAACTTTTGGTTCATTTTCTGGATTTGCTTGAGGATTTGGACCTTTTCTGGAACAGCGACTTGGAATTTGAAGAAAATGCCGAACCTCTTCAGCCTTCACATTAAAATACCCCATACGAATGTGGTTAGATTTACAAATGTGGGGTAAAATGAAAATGTAGGAGGTGACGAGTTGAGTCTGATGTTAGATATGATTGCGGAAGAAGCAAGAAGGAATCAGTTAATGCAGCAAGAATATATTAATAGAATTAATCACCTTCCTAAAGGGGTGCTCGTTACAAAGAAAGTCGGTAATCATGAATATTATTATTTGAAATACAGAGAAGGAAAAAAGACATTAACAGATTATATAGGTCGTGATATGGAAAAGGTTGAAGAATTAAGGAGCCAGTTAGACAAGAGGAAGCACTTTGAAAGAATGTTACGGGATTTAATTAAAGAAAATAAGTTAATAATGAAAGCGATTGGGGGAGTCTAATGATTGTTTATCATGGTAGTAATGTAGTTGTTGAAAAGCCGCGACTTCTTAAACCAAAACGGACATTAGATTTTGGTGCAGGCTTCTATACTACTACAAACAAGAAACAGGCAGTTAGTTTTGCACATAAAGTAATGTTAAGAACGGATAGTAAAGCTAAAGCAGTTAGCATGTATGAAGTTGACTTTGATAAGGTGAAAAAGGAACTTGATGTATTGGTGTTTGACTCCCCTAATTCAGATTGGCTGGACTTTGTTTTCTCTAACAGGCAAGGCATTTACAGTGGAAAACAGTATGATATCGTGGTTGGTGCTGTAGCAGATGACACTATCTACCGTGTGTTCAGCTTATACGAAGCTGGGATACTGACAAGGGAGGAAACTTTAAAGAGGTTAAAAATTCGTAAATTATATGACCAAGTTACTTTTTGTTCAGAGGAAGCATTGTCTTATTTGCAACATGTTGGGCAATTAGACCTTGATGTTGAGGAGGGAAGCTGATGAGTGAAGAAAAAGAATTTCAAGCCGTTCTACAAATCATTGTATCTCGATTAGCTCAATTGATTTCTGAAGAGATGAATATATCTGATAAAGAAGCACTCAATTTCCTTTATTCATCGAGGCTTTACGAAAAGTTAGAACAAGAAGAAACGAAAGTTTGGCATTTGAGTGTCCCAACGCTTTTCAGTTTATTTGTTGAAGAACAGGTAACAGGAAAGATAACATTCCCACAGGAGGCGTAACCATGAATAATAATAAGCTAGATTTCATGGTGTATTGTATTGAAAACTATAAGAATGTGAAAGGCTTAAAAGGAAAAGATGTTTTAGAGTTATTTAATAAGTATCGAGTTTTCGATTATATAAAGGCAACTTATGACGCTCTTCATACAACAGGTAGAGATTATATAGTAGAAGATCTTGATATTTATATTGATGCAAGAAAACAGGTTAATACGGATAATTAACTACTATCTTCATAAGGAGTTAAAAAAGGGAACCTTCTGAGATTACTTCAAGGAAGGTTCCTTTTGTTTAATTAAAGTCAAAAGATTAGATGATTTGATATAATAATGGTAATTTTAAGGATCGTTACATCAATTGTAAATACAGCGATTTATGATTACACATAGCAAAAATAGAAACGAAGTCGGTCATTTTTGAGATTGTGAATAGTAGAGAGAAAAAGGAGACGCCTATATGAAAAAAAAATGTAATAATCGGGAAATTACAAGACAGCTCTCATTATTTGATGAGTTTTTTGATCCGTCCGATAATATAGAAAAAAATCAAGAACCTAGAAAAGAGAATATTAATTCGGCATCAAAGACAGAGGATTCCACGGAAAAGGAATTCATTTCATTGGTAAAGGATTTTGATCAATTTATTAATTATGTAGAAGATAATTCCGTGCAGCTGACGAAAACGAAGGAACTTATTTCTAGAAAATACTTACCTGATATTAATAATAGTTTGACGGTAAGAAATGAAACTGCAACAGGCTATACGGAGCAAGAATACTATCCCTTTATACATTTTTTACTTTATCTTTCCCTTAGTGGTCGATTGTTAAAGAAGGGATCTGGGAAAGCAGGAAAACTTTCTTTACTCCCGACAGAAAGGCTTCTATTATATAAGGAATTGACGGATATAGAAAAGTACTTCTTTTTACTGGAAACATTTTGGGTTATTTTGAGTGGTTCGGCTTTTGGAAGTGCGAAATTGATCAGGAGCGTGTAGAAACATATTATAGAAAAAATCAGTATTTTGCTAAGGCCATTAAGGTAACGTCCTTTGGAACCAAAGTAATTCCAATTTTACTTTTAGATCGAAATTTTCAAATTTGGAATATTCCTGTGAGAAAGAAAAGTGGAGAGGTCAATCCAATTCCAGGAGCAAAAGTAGAAGATATTTTGTTTGCAGATATATCGCAGAAAGTAGTGGATGCGATATTCGAGATTATGGAGCAGGATCAGAGTTCACAGGCGTTTTTTGAACCTTTTAAACATCTCTATCCCGACCAGTGTTTATTAAGATCTTTACCGAGAAATAAGGGAAAGTTTATTAATGGAACTTATACCTTTAAAGTTTCATTTACAAAAGCAGTTTGGCGAGAAGTTATTTTGTCCAGTAATCATACGATGGAAGATCTTCATCATATCATTCTTGACGCATTTGATTTTGATGACGATCATCTATATTCCTTTTTTATGGATGGAGAGAAATGGTCGGATGACTGTGTTGCTTCGCCTCTTGATGATTACGGACATCCGCAGGCTCATAACGTTCAAATTGGTGATTTAGCATAAGAATGTGGTCAGCGGTTTTTATATTTGTATGATTTTGGAGATGAATGGCTGTTTACAGTCGAAGTTGTCGATATTCGGAGGATAGAACCAGAGCCATATGAACCATTAGTGAAAGTTAGAAAAGGAGAAGCACCTAGTCAGTATGGTGAAGGTGAACATTGGTAGAATTAGTGTGTGTGATAGGGGGACGGGTTCACGGTCCCGCCTTTCCGAAATATAAATTTTATGCGTCCATTTTCCTACAATGGCCTCTAAAGTTGTGTCTACTTTCCATTCTGACAAGATGTAATGCTCCTATTCTCTATTCTTTTATATCAAACTAAAAAGTGATAATATTCTAACAACAATTATTCCCCCTTTCTTAAAAGTAATTTACAATGGAATTTATACAGTTCACAAGAACGACAAAGTTAACCAACTATATCTTGACAATTTAATATTAACGTTCATGGTAGGCCGGTAAATCATTTTAAAGTATTTGTCCTCTTTTGTTTTGATAAAACTATATTGAGTTATTGTTTCTTAAAAATGTGACACAAAACTGTCAGTACCGTCAAAAAGAAACTTGACATGTGTATGTTAATATTAACTAACAGATTAAAAGTACTAAAAACTATAATTAAAATTTTTAGTACTATATACGTTAAATGTAAACATTTAGATTTTGAAGATAGTGCTTTAGGTTGGAAAAGATAGAGAGAAACTCCAATGAAATGCACATAACGTATTTGAAAAGGGGGAT
>SKOL01000416.1 GCA_007120055.1 Anaerobacillus sp. | reverse complement strand
TTTCAGCTCCAGATGCAACTGATTGGATTGCTTCCGTAATTTGGTTCGTTGCTCTACTCGTTTCTTCCGCACTACTCGTTAATTCCTCGGATGAACCAGCAACATGTTCAGCGCCCGTCGAGATTTCTGAGACCGTCTCACGTAAGTTACTTGCCATTTCATTAAAAGATTCGTTTAATTCATAGATTTCATCACGACTTTTAACATGAATTCGTTCTATGGCGAGGTTACCAGCAGCTAACTGTTTCGCTGTTTTTGTTAGACTAATAATTGGCTTAGAAATAACGTTTGAAATTACGATACCAAAAAAGATAGCAATGGCTAGCGCGACTACACTATTCGTTACAACTAAAAACATCGCTCGACTTACTTGGCTGGATGCTTGTGAAGTTCGTTCCTCTGAGAGTTCGCTAAGCCAACCATTTAAAGATTGAACAGCCTCTCTTATTTCACTTGCTTGAGGTATCACATGATTATTCGTATAGTTAATTGCTTCATCCATATTAATACGAGTCAAAGATATAGCATGGTCAGCTAAACCTTTATATTCATTATTCAATTGTTCGATTTGATTGAACCGTTCTACAGTTTCTGGAAGGGTACTAAGCTCTCTTCCTTCTTGTATTGCAATATTGATTTGTTGGTTAACAGCATCTAATTGTTCGCGTTCATTTGCGTCTTCAGTTAATAAATAACCACGCAAATGTACACTCTGTTGATTAACATTGCCATCAATTGATAAACCAATCATATTTAATTCGTTAACAATTTCATTTAAATAAGTATACGTATCATTAATTTGTTTCATATTGACATAAGAAACAACACTACCAATCCCAAAAATCAAACAGACAATAAAGAAACTAGCGATTAATTTTGTTTTTAGTTTAATATTCATCGTCTTCTCCTCATATTTTACTTCAAATCTATAATTCTCCTTTTATTATAGTACTGTTTTGGTAATTTACAACGATTATTATTTGTAAAATTTGTGTAAAGTTCGGTGTTCCAACATTCCAACTTTCTGCTTACCAACCAATCAAATTCCCTATACAAAAATTTAAGTTTTTCGACTTTTTAAAAGGAATGGAAGATTATTCGTAGAATTTAATATAATTAGTATTTAATACAGGAGCTGTGAGAAAAGTGAGTTCAGTATCAACCAATACTTATTTAATAGATTTTTTCGAAAAAAACGAAAACAGGATATTAGAAGATTGGTGGGAAAATATATTAATTGATGCCACCGATATACAAAAGCAAGTAATAAAAGAAAACGGCTACCTCATGTACCAGCTAGTAAAAAGGACATTAACCGATACTTTATGTGACGATGACCTTAAACAACTTGCTCATAAAGTCGCTAAAGAACGTGTCGAAGCAAACATTAATATTGGAGATTTTGTCCACAATGTAAATTACGGCCGCTCACTTATCATTAAACAAACTTTTTTATCTGGAATTGAAATTGAACAACTTCAAGTAGTGATTGATAAAATCAATTTAAAATTTGATCACTTTATTTTTTTAGCTGTAAAAAGATATACATTTTTAAAAGAAGAAGAGATTGAAGAGAAAAATTACTTTATCAACCAATCACATAAAGATAAGCTTACTTTGCTTGGCCAAATGTCTTCAAGTTTCGTTCATGAGTTTAGAAATCCATTAACCTCAGTCATCGGGTTTGTGAAATTACTAAAAACAGATTATCCTAATTTAAAGTATATAGATATCATTGACCACGAACTCGATCAACTGAAGTTTCGAATTACGCAATTCCTTCATACTTCTAAAAATGAAGGGGCACAAGAGCAACGTAAAGAAATTTTAAAAACACATCTGTTGTTAGAAGAAATCATTCAGTTCTTATATCCGAGTATCGTTGATATCGATGTCGATGTGACGTCAAATTTTAAAACAGATGCACAAATTAGTGCTAATAAAAATGAAATTAAACAAGTTTTTTTAAATATATTAATGAACTCAATCGATGCGGTTACAAAAAAGGAAAAACCTCGTAAAATTACCGTTTGTTCTTTTACTGAAGGTGATGAGGTTATCATTAACATTTCCAATAACGGACCACGTATCCCCGATAAAACAATGAACATCATCTTTGAACCTTTTTATACGACAAAAGAATTAGGAACTGGAATTGGATTATTTGTTTGTCGGAAAATTATTGAGAAACATAGCGGCAGTATTTCATGCTTTTCTAACGATAAAATTACAACATTTAGTATCCGCTTACCGTTAATGGAAGAAAACGACTCTTAGAATAAACTAAGAGTCGTTTCTTTTACTACTTATCAATCTGTCCACTGGAGACGGACATTTTGTCGATTTGTCCACGGGCGGTGTCAGACACCTTAAAGAGGCGTTTGAGGCCACGTTTTAGGTCTTCAAAAAGCATATATACAGATGGGATTAACAACAACGTAATTAACGTTGCAAACAGTAATCCTGAAATAATAACGATTGCAAGTGGTGATTGGTAATTACTTGCTGCACCTGAAGCAATCGCTAGTGGGAACATTCCACCTGCTGTCGTTAATGTTGTCATGAAAATTGGTCGCATACGATTTTTCCCTGCTTCAACTACGGCATCCTTAACATCGTACCCCTCTAGTCTTAATTGCTTCGTACGGTCGATTAACAAAATCGCATTATTTAAAACGATCCCGATTAAGAACACCATGCCCATCCCTGAAAGTACACTTAACTCCGATTGTGTGATTAATAATCCTAACAGTGCACCTGTTGCTGTCATTGGAATGATTGACATAACGATAAACGGATGGATCAAACTATTAAATTGAACTGCCATCACGACATACACTAAGAAAATCGCAATTCCTAAAATCATTAACATTTCTTGTTGCGCTTCTTGTTGCTCTTGCAAACTACCACCGACTCCTATTGTGTAGCCAGCAGGTACGTTAAAATCAGATATGAGCTCTTCAATGTCACGATTGACTGAGCCTAAATCTCTATCTTCAAGATCGGCCATTACCGTTATCATTCTTTCCCCGTCTTTTCTTTTAATCTCTGAAGGAACTTCAGTTGCCTTTAAGTCGATATACGTTGATAATTTTTGCAAACCACCAATAGTTGGGATTTCTTGTTCTAATAAACTTGATTTATCATTGATGTCTATGTTCGTTGTCACGAAGATGGATGATGCTGTATCACTAAGCCTTATTTCACCTACAGGTATACGGGAAGACCACTCTTGAAATTGTCCGAATACTTGAAGTGCCGTAACGTCATCTTCTTTCATCTGATCTGTTTTTAATTCAATTAACTCTTCATTTAGTTTCCGGTTTGCTGAAGATGTTATTCCAACAAGGCCTTCAACAGAAGTCATTTCACTCATAACGTTAGAGGCGATTTCACTCAGTTGTTCTAGATCATTCCCTTTAATTTCAATAACTACCGGATAACTCATCCCTGTAAAATCTGCTGTTGCTACTCCTATTATTGGGTATTCATCTTGAAGGTCACGTAAAGCTCTATTAATATTTTCATTCACTATTCTCTGCTCGACAGTAGCTTCTTCTTCTGGTGTCATATTGATCAGCAAATAAAACATATCAATATTATTATTAATTAAATTGCTTTCAACATCTTCAATGGCAGAAATTTTTTCATTAATTTTAAGCGCTATTTCTTCACGTTCTGCTGGAGTGAGACCACTCTCAAGTTGAACCATTAGCTCTGCGTATCGATTTAATACATCAGGCATTACAGTCATTGGGATTTTTGTTACTAACATGATCGAGCTAATAAAAACAACCATAAAAATTGTAATTATACTATAGCGATTACGTTTTTTCCTCGTAATCCAAGAAACGAGCTTTCCATATTTATTAATAATAACCCCTTCGCTACGCGCTCTTTTCTTCTTTTTTAATTTCAAGAAATTCTCACTTAACGTTGGAATTAATGTAAAAGCTACAATAACAGAACTTACGAGCGTAACGACTACAATTAAGGAAAGAATGACCATAAACTGACCCATCTCACCACCAAGTAATCCAATCGGTACAAATACGACAATCGTTGTCAACATCGATGCAAAAACGGCTGTTGCTACTTCTTTAACCCCTTGTAAAACTGCCTCAAGGTTTTGTAAGCCTTGCTCTTTTTTACGGTAAATCGATTCCAAAATAACGATTGAAGAATCTACCATCATTCCGATACCTAGCCCTAAACCTATAAGTGTTAACATATTGAAACTATGGTCAAACAGCCACATTCCAGTAAATGTTAAGAGGATCGATAACGGGATCGATAAGCCGATAATCATCGTTGCGCGAATGTTTCGTAAAAATAAGATGAGAATAACTAATGCAAGTAACCCTCCAATTAAAACATT
>SKOL01000665.1 GCA_007120055.1 Anaerobacillus sp. | reverse complement strand
ACGATATAAAGTAAATCCATTATGCATCAACCTCCCCGAGAACGACATCAAGACTTCCGAAGAGAGCTACTAGATTAGCAATATTCTCATCTTTTAACTTATCAGCTAAAATAGAAGTGTTTACAAATGATGGACGACGTAACTTCACTCGGTATGGCTTATTTTTACCATTACTTACTGCATAAACACCGATTTCTCCTTTAGATCCTTCACAGCGGAAATATGTTTCTCCTGCTGGCGGCTTAAGCATCATTAGACGTTGTCCTTTTTTATGGATGATATCGCCTTCAACAATTTGATCGCACGCTTGCTCAACAATTCTCAAAGACTCGAACATTTCTTCAAGCCTTACTTCGTATCTAGCAAAGCAGTCGCCTTCATCTCTTGTTGGGATATTAAAGTCAAATCGATCATAAATCGAATACGGTTGATCTTTTCTAAGATCATGTTTGACTCCGCTTGCGCGTAGTGCTGGACCTGAAAGTCCCCAGCTAATCGCTTCTTCTTTGGAAATATGAGCAACGCCCTTTGTACGACCAACGAAAATTTCATTTCCAGTTACAAGTCGATGATATTCTTCAAAGTTCGTGCGTAACTCTTTACAAGTTTCTTTTACTTGTTCAATCCAACCCTCTGGAGCATCCCACTTCACGCCACCGACTCGCATATAGTTAAACGTCATTCTTGCACCACTTATTTCATTTAAGCGGTCCATGATCGTTTCACGATCTCTAAATGCGTAAATAAATGGACTTAGAGCACCAATATCTAGAAGATACGTTCCCCACCATAACAAGTGGCTCCCGATACGGTTAAGCTCCATTGTGATTACGCGTAAATATTCCGCACGTTCTGGAGCCTCTATTCCCATAAGCTTCTCAACAGCAGCACAATATACGTAATTGTTCGTCATGGCGTTTAAGTAGTCGAGACGATCTGTATATGGAATGAACTGAGAGTATGTTAAATCCTCAGCGAGCTTCTCTGTTCCTCGGTGTAAGTAACCGACCACAGGTTTTGCCTCTTTAATGATTTCACCTTCGATAACTACCTCAATACGAAATACACCGTGCGTACTAGGATGTTGCGGGCCTATGTTTAATACCATTTGCTCAGTTTTTATACTCATCAACAGTCACCCCCTACGATAAACCCATTTCTTCTTTATCAAACTTATAATCTTTACGAAGTGGATGACCTTCCCAATCATCCTCTAATAGAATACGAGTCATATTTGGATGACCCTCAAACTCGATACCTAGTAGATCATAAGCTTCACGCTCATGCCAATCTGCTGTTTTCCAAATCGGTTGTAAAGATATTACTTTCGGATTAGATCTCGGCGTTTTCACTTTCACACACAAGTAATGATCTAATTCCAATGAATAGAAGTTATAAATCACTTCCATATGCTCTTCATAGTCTACACCTGTTAAACAGCATAGAAAATCGAACCTTAATTTTGGATCGTTACGTAGCATCTGGGCCATTTCATTTGTCCAGTTCTCACTATTGATCGTGATAAAAGGTTCTTCAAAATTTAATTTACTTTCTTCAATTACTTCCGGGCCTGATAATTCTTCAATCTTTTCCAACACTTTATCTAATACTTGTTGACTCATATCCTTTGGCCCACCTTCTTCCTTCTTTTGCCCTTTGCTTCTTCTCTAATCTGAACGCGAAGTTTCTCTATGCCGTCTAACAGCGCAGGTGGAGTTGGTGGACAACCTGGGATGTAAACATCGACAGGTACAAGTTTGTCAACGCCGTTAACAACACTATAAGCTTTGTGATACGGACCGCCACAAGTAGCACAAGAACCCATTGCAATAACCCATTTAGGCTCAGGCATTTGGTCATACAGTCTTTTAACAACTGGTGCCATTTTACTTGTAACAGTTCCGGCAACAATCATTAAGTCTGAATGACGTGGTGACGCACGAAAAATTACACCGAAACGGTCTAAGTCATAACGAGCCGCTCCAGTACCCATCATTTCGATCGCACAACACGCTAATCCAAACGTGAGTGGCCAAAAAGACCTCGTACGCGCCCATGCCTTTACTTCATCAACCTTCGTAATAAGGACATTACGCTGTACTTCTTCAACTACTGCTGGATCAAATTCCTCTAATCCCTGTTGTTTTTTTAGTTCCATTCTAGCACCTTCTTTTTCCAAGAGTACGCAAGGCCTAACGCAAGTACAACTATAAAGATAAGCATTGCATTAATCCCAAACCAACCCAGTTGATCTAAGGAAACTGCCCAAGGATACAAGAAAACGGTTTCAATGTCGAAAATCAAGAACTCTAGCGCTACAATATAGTAGGCAATATTGAACCGAATATGAGCATCTCCAGTTGGCAAAATTCCACTTTCATAAGAAACTAGTTTCTCAGGATGTGGATTATGTGGTCTTAAAAATCTACCAGCAGTCAGTGCCACAACTGGAAGTGCAATCCCTAAAAGCATAAATATAATGACATACAAATAACCGTTTGAATAAAGATCCAATTCCATGCGCTCTCTCCCTCCATTCTTGCTTTATTTGTAATTTCAACTCCCTTCTAAATTATAACAAAGCAGTTCAAAATATGTCCACATTTTTCTTAATTGTCTAATTTTTATACATAACACTATCATAATGTTATTAATGTATGCGTTTACCATTAACTCGGCGATTAGGATACCTTCACAGGGTATGTATACCTATTCAAACATTGACAAAAATTGTCGAAATGATGGTAAAAAAACTTGCTTTGTATCAATAAAAAATTGTGTCTGTTATATGAATTGTGAAATGTTTAACTTATTGTACTATTTATACTTTAATGTTTAGTTTTGGTGTTAATTTAAAATTTACAATGTAAAATTTAAAATTGGTGTGGGTAGCGCTTCGGAGCTTTTATTCTAATTAACAATTTACATTTAAAATGTACAATTGGTGATAGTTCTGCTTCGATGATCTTATTTAAATTACAATTATAAATTTTGAATTGTGAATTAATTATTTAGGTTTTTCTTTGTTGATTTAATAATCGCGGTTAGGATTTTTTGGAGTTCTTTTGCTTTCGTTATTAGTTCGTTGGCCACTTCTTCACTAAAATAATTAGTAGTTTTTAATAGTTCTAGCCAATATATAGTTTCAGAAGCTTCTTTAAGCGATATATTAAGCTTGTATATAAAATCTTTTTTGATTGAGCTGATAAGGCTTCAGAAATATTGGCTCCAATACTTGTTCCAGATCTCAATACTTGCTTTGCCATAACATATTCTTTCTTTTCGTTAATTAGAAACTTATAAAGATTAATAATAGTTATTGCAAATTGAAACGATTTTTCCTTAATTACATTTTGTTTCACTTTCATCAACTCCATAGTATTTTAATTGAAAAAAGTCAAAAAACGCCAATTTAAAAACACTAGTAGAATATGAACATAGGATAGTAATTAGTAATTTTTGAAGGGGTAAGGGTAAAGAGAATTTAGAAGACTTCCAAAAGGGGCTTGAGAGGTTATGCACCTTCGAATAAACTTTCAACATAATTATAAATTTAAAATTATAAATTGTAAATTCCAAAAATAAAACATCCCCGAACACACCCTCAAATAATTTTGAATTGTAAATTGTAAATTGTAAATTGTAAATTGCCGAAAGAAAATAAAAAAGCTTGAGGATTTCTCCTCAAGCCTTTTATTTTCTTTCGGCGACGTCCAAGCGGTTGATGGCGCGTTTGAGGGCCATTTCTGCGCGTTTGAAGTCGACATCGTCTTTTTTTGCTTGTTGCAGACGACGTTCTGCGCGCTCTTTTGCTGCACGGGCGCGAGCGACGTCGATGTCTGATGGCAATTCAGCAGATTCTGCAAGGATGCTTACTTGGTCACCGCGGACTTCCATTAATCCGCCAGTGATTGCGACAAGCTGGATTTGCGAATCGTGTTTAATTCGAACGGCTCCAATGGTTAATGGTGTTACTAATGGAATGTGATTTGGTAAAATCCCTAGTCCACCGTCTGTAGTTTTCACACTTACCATTTCAACGTCTCCATCGAATACTTTACCATCAGGGGTTACGACACTACAATTCATTGTCTTCATGAAAACCCTCCTTAAGCACTCCGAGTAACAATTTTTGCTACTCTACGAGTGGAGACATGATTTAAGCCATTTGCTTCGCTTTTTCAACAACTTCTTCAATACGTCCAACAAGACGGAATGCGTCCTCTGGAAGGTCATCGTACTTACCGTCAAGGATTTCTTTAAATCCGTTGATTGTTTCTTTAACTGGTACGTATGAACCTGGTTGTCCAGTGAACTGCTCAGCCACGTGGAAGTTTTGTGATAAGAAGAATTGAATACGACGAGCACGGTGTACGATT
>SKOL01000610.1 GCA_007120055.1 Anaerobacillus sp. | reverse complement strand
GCCGTTTGAAGAAAGCACAAGACATTTTGTATTTATTGAAAAAATAAAGAAAACACCTAAACAATATCCTAGAAAACCAGGAACCCCGAACAAACAACCTTTATAGTAATTAGTTGGTTAGGACCCTCGTCCGACTTTTCATGTTAGTAAGAGATGCTCCTGCGGTTACTCGTCGCAAAGCTGCATGAAGTATATTCTAAGATGTATCTCATGATGTAATTGAGGGCAGTAGCTTTGGTGGCGGTCGGAATGTCGCCATGAGGGGTTTTATATGAAAAAAAAGTGGATGATTTCATGAACGATGCTCCTGCGTCTGCTAGTAACGCTTCGTAGCGGGCTTCCTCGTCGCAAAGCTGCACGATGCATTCTCTAAAAAGTATTACATGATGTGAATGAGGTCAGTAGCTTCACTGCGAAGTGAGAGAAATCGTCCACTTTTTACATATTGGATGGTGAGGATGCTTTATCATGAAGGTTTTGTATGAAAAGGTTGGAAGTTGTAAAGCAGGGTTCCCTTTTACACTTTCACTTTAAGAACTATTAATCTACAAATTAAAATATGTAAATATTATATAAAATGTTTCACGTGAAACATTTTTTTTGTTTATAATGGTATTATTAAAATATAAAGAAGGAATTCCTATCATCTGTCTCGAATATGCAGTGGAGGAAGGTAGTTTTCAGAAGGTGGTGTAAGGATGAAGCCGTTTTCACGCCTGTTCGGTTTTAATGAAAAGAGTGAAGAAATTATAGAAGAAGTAGAAGAAATTAATGAAAATGAAGAAGTGAAACAAATTTCAGTTAAAGATATCGTACCAAATCGTTTTCAACCCCGTACGGTGTTTGTGGATGAACGAATTGATGAGTTAGCGCAAACAATTAAAACTCATGGGGTCATTCAGCCGATCGTTGTCCGCGAAAGAGATGGTAAGTTTGAAATTATCGCTGGTGAGCGTCGTTGGAGAGCGGTAACGAAATTAGGTTGGGATCACATACCAGCTATTGTGAAGGAATTTAACGACTCTCAAACTGCTTCAGTTGCATTAATTGAAAACTTGCAAAGAGAAGGGTTAACAGCGATAGAGGAAGCTGTTGCATATGCTAAATTACTAGAGTTACACGGGCTAACCCAAGAAAGTTTAGCGCAACGGCTTGGGAAAGGTCAATCGACCATTGCCAATAAACTGAGATTGTTACAATTGCCGGAAAAAGTACAAGAAGCTATTTTGCATCGCACGATTTCAGAGCGACATGCTCGAGCTTTGCTATCGTTAAAGAATTTAGAAGCTCAAGAAAAGGTACTACAAGAAATTATTGAAAAACAATTGAATGTTAAACAGACAGAGGAAATTGTAAAACGAATACTCGAAGGACCTGTTAAAAAGAAAAAAGCAACGAGAAAAGCATTTTCACGAGACATGCGTTTAGCTATGAATACGATTCGTCAGTCAGTAGATATGGTAGTAAAAAGCGGTCTAACGATTGATACTGATGAAGAGGATCATGATGATTATTATCAATTTACAATTAAAATTCCAAAGAAATAAAGATTAAGATGACTCATTGGGAGTCAGACCTTTAATAAAGTTTCTATTTGATAAAACTAACAAGCTATTTGTTTTATCAATAATTATAATTTTGAAGGTTTTTCCCTTTTTTGAGTCGTTTTTTTATGAAGATTTATTTGTGGGCCGTTATTTGTATACTCAGTTAAGAGAATACAAACACAAATGTGAAAATAGCTAGTTTACAATTTATGAAATTTATTTTCTGTTTTTCGCCTAAAAAAACAACTTAGTTTTATAAATTCATGATAAAATATAAATGGTTTTAGAAAAAATTTAAGGGAATCATAGAAAGATATGTTTATGTTAGGTAGGTGGAAAAATGGGGAAAGTTATTGCGATTGCAAACCAAAAAGGCGGAGTCGGTAAAACTACTACTGCTGTTAATTTAAGTGCTTGTCTTGCTCACATTGGCAAAAGAGTACTTTTAATTGATGTTGATCCCCAAGGAAATACAACAAGCGGTATTGGAATTGACAAAGGAGATGTTGATAGTTGTATTTATAACATCTTAGTTGAAGATAAAAACCCAAAAGAAGTAATTACTGAAACAGTCGTAGATGGACTACATATCATTCCTTCTACTATTCAGTTAGCAGGCGCAGAAATAGAACTTGTTCCGACAATCTCAAGAGAAGTTCGTCTAAGGAGAGCACTTGAACAAGTGAATGATGATTACGATTTTATTATCATTGACTGTCCACCTTCATTAGGTTTATTAACGATTAACTCTTTAACAGCCGCAAACTCAGTATTAATTCCAGTTCAATGTGAGTATTATGCCCTTGAAGGATTAAGTCAGTTGTTAAATACAGTTAGATTAGTACAAAAACACTTGAATACAGAATTAGAAATTGAAGGCGTATTATTAACGATGCTTGATGCAAGGACTAATTTAGGAATTCAAGTGATCGAAGAAGTGAAGAAATATTTTCGTGAAAAAGTCTTTCAAACGATCATACCTAGAAATGTCCGTTTGAGTGAGGCTCCAAGTCACGGTCAACCAATTATTACTTATGATCCAAAGTCAAGAGGGGCAGAAGTCTATATAGATTTGGCAAAGGAAGTGGTTTCAAATGTCTAAAGGATTAGGAAAAGGGATTCAAGCATTTTTTCCAGATGCTATCGATGAGAAAAAAGAAAATATTCAAGAACTTCCATTGAATGAGTTGAGACCAAATCCTTACCAACCACGTAAAGTTTTTTCTGAGGAATCGATTATAGAATTAAAAGAATCCATCTTGAATCATGGTATATTACAACCTTTACTTGTCAGAAAAACGATTAAAGGTTACGAGATTGTTGTTGGAGAACGTCGTTTTCGTGCGGCTACAGAAGCCGGATTAAAGACAGTTCCAGTCGTAGTAAAAGAATTAAATGAAGAAAAAATGATGGAATTTGCCTTAATTGAAAATTTACAGCGAGAAGACTTGAATCCAATTGAAGAAGCGATTGCTTATGATAAATTAATGAAGCATTTACATGTAACACAAGAGCAGTTAGCAAAACAATTAGGGAAAAGTCGTCCTCATATCGCTAATCACCTGCGTTTATTACAGTTACCCAATGAGGTGCAAACGTTGGTTGAACAAGGTGAACTATCGATGGGGCATGGACGAGCTCTTCTGGGGTTAAAAAATAAAGAAAAGTTACCGTTATTAATAAAAAAAGTTATTGGAGAAGGTTTAAATGTTCGTCAATTAGAACAACTTATTCAAAGTGTAAACGAAAATGTTTCACGTGAAACAATTCAAAAAAAACCAGAACCATCGCTTTTTATAAAAGAAAAAGAAGAATTTTTAAGAGAAAGATTTGGTACATCAGTTGCTATTAAGAAGAATAGAAAAAAAGGTAAAATAGAAATTGAATTTTTTTCTGAGGATGACCTAGAAAGAATTTTATTACTAATAGAAGGAAATCATGAATAGAAAAGAGGGGGCTGTCCTAAAAGAAAGTGTCAGACACTTATGGGATAGCCTCCCTTTCTATCTCTTTTTGTAAAGGAGGAATAAAAGTGTCGGTAATTTATTTCGATCAAGCGGCTTCGTCTTTCCCTAAGCCGAAAGCAGTATCAGAGGCAGTTGCAACAGCTATAAATGAGTACGGTGCTAACCCGGGGCGTGGAGGACACCAATTAGCAAATAAGGCAGCATCGGTAATTTTTGAAACACGTGCAAAAATAGCGAAGTTATTCGGTGAAAATGATGCTAATAACGTGATATTTTGTCAAAATGCTACACATGCTTTGAATCAAGCAATTAAAGGTTTTCCTCTGCAAAAAGGTGATCATATTATTTCTACGTCGTACGAACATAATTCTGTTCGTCGACCTTTAGAATATTTAAAGACCGAAAAGGGTGTTAAAGTAACTTATTTACAAAGTGATCATAATGGACACATTTCAAGAGAGCAGCTTTTAAATGAAATATGCCCAAAAACAAAGTTAATAGTGGCTAGTCACGGTTCCAATTTAACGGGGGCGATTTTTCCTATTGAAATGATTGGTTCTATTTGTCGCGAAAAAGAAGTTACCTTTTTAGTTGACGCAGCACAAACTGCAGGTGTGATTCCGATTGATATGGAAAAGATGAAAATTGATATGTTAGCTTTTCCTGGACATAAAGGTTTGTTAGGACCCCAAGGAACTGGAGTATTAATTGTGAAGAAGACTGTTCAGTTAGATCCTCTTTTCCACGGTGGGACTGGTAGTCACTCAGAGGAGATAGAGCAACCAAACGTGCGACCGAATTGTTATGAGAGTGGTACGTTAAATACACCGGGAATTGCTGGTTTATCCGCCGGTATTGATGAAGTTT
>SKOL01000619.1 GCA_007120055.1 Anaerobacillus sp. | reverse complement strand
ACAATATAGAAAAGTAAATCCTTTCCTGGCGGGAGGTGAACATAAAAAAAACCAAGAGATGGCAGTCTCTTTGGAGCAGCTTTCAACATAAAATCATCATTACTTTTTTTCATTTATAATCTAAATTATATATTGATAAAATAATAATTAACCTCCTTTCCTCTTATCTTAACAGTAGTTTTCACTCTAGGTTTGCTGTTAGTATTAATTTTTGGTTTATTAGATCTGCTCATATTTTTTTCGATTAATTTAATCTTTTCTTCAAGTTTATGAAGACACGCTCTTAAATGATCTAACCCTTCCGAACTCATATATTTATAAATTTCATTGTTGATTAATTCTGTATTATATTTAATTAATGAAGAAACATGCATAGTCCAAGCATCCGCATTCCCATGGGTAGGTTTATCTTTCATTATGATTTCTTCAATAATCGATATTGCGTTTTGCTCTTTAAATTGTGTTTGTTCAATGGTTGTATTAATAGCTATTTCTTTTTGAGTATCATTGAGTTGAATAAATTGCGGTATACTTAATAACCTTTTAATAGCCCTTGCATGTTCATTGGTTAGTTCTCTTACCCATAATCGCTCAAAAAGCTTATTTTTAAAGGTGTCCCTAATTGGAAGGTGGTAGAAAACAATCATAGCCTCTTGACTAGCCCCTGATTGTTTTGTTTTCTCTCTTACACTTATTGGAACCTCTGATCCTTTTTCTAACTTTTTCCGTAATTCTTTAGATAACTTCATTTTATCTGCATCTTGTAGTAATTCATACATGAATTGTTGTTCTATCCTTGATGGTCTTTTAAAAGTAGACAATAATTCAATACGTAAATGATTCCTTTTTCCTACAGTTGTTACATTTCGATAAATAATACATTTGATAAATTTAAATTTAGCTGGTCTTAATTGCATCGCACGAAATCTTCTTGCACCATCGATAATATAGAAACACCCTTCTTTATCTGGCCCCTCAACTAATATTGGATCGACCTGACCGAGTTTTTCTAAGTTCTCTAGAAGAGGATTAAGATTTGGAAAAGTTCGTTCCGTTACATCGCATATAAGTTGATTGAGAGGAATATTCATCATAATATTTCACACTCCACTTTTTGTAGAAACATATTCCATTGTGGAGTTGTACTATTCTCAGGTTATTTAAACTTAATCTTTTACATTAAATAAGCATTTCTAAATCGAACGATAATTTAATTAAAAAAGGTGCCGAGTCAGGTGCCCGATTTTAAAAATTTAAAGATATTGTAGATCACTATAAAACATCAAAACCTTATTACAACGCACTTTCCGTCCCTATAAGATACTGCAAATAACCACCCATAGACAACTTCAAAACCTTAGGGACTTGCGTGCCAAGTTCGGTGGGTTCGATTCCCACACAGTCCCGCCAAAACCCTTTTATATCAAGGGTTAGAGCAATGCCATTCTCTTGTTGACATTTATAATACGGACTAAAACTCACAAATGTTGCTATTTGTGAGTTTTTTAATACTAGGAAGCAATATCAATCATGTCAGCTACACCACCTCAGAGAATAGTAAGACATGCCACAGTAAAGTTTGCTACCACCGAAGGTCAATTTTTCCCTTCCAAGATTCTTAAAATCATTCATTTATATCAATTGAAAAGTGTTCTTTTAAGTAATCAATAGTTGATTGATCTCTTAACTTACAAACAACATTTTGATTAGCAAATATACCTGTTTTCGTCACCGCATTCTCCCTTTCTTTAGCATCTATCCATTTGACACCTACAACCCAATCAGAAAGGTCTGGATTATCACAGTTCTTTTTAATATTGGGTTGTTTAAGATTGTGACCAAATAGCAAGGTTTTATCATTTAACTTGAAATCTTTAGCCATAACAGCTGTAGAGGTTACTTCTCCGAATCCAACATAACCCTTTCCTTTTAAATAAGCGAGAATTTTATCCCCTACTTTTAATTTCTTTACTGCTCTACTATATATCAAGCCTTGACCTGCACTAATAAATCCATAGCTTTTACAATCTTCCCAGCTTCTATGTTCACCATCTCCAACATTCACAAAGTATAACCCTGACCACGGGGTACTCTTTCTTGAAATCGTTTTTTCGGCTACTTCTTGAGGATCCATTAACCAAGAACGTCCTAGAAGTTCTTGATTCCCGTCCTTAAAGAAATCAAAAAATATGCAGTTGATATTAACATCATATTCAGAAGATAGATACTGTACAATTCGTTCTGATGATGGGTCTAACTCAGAAGCAACAATAACTATACTATGACTCTTATTTATTTCTTCTGGCATATTAAAACTAAACTGGTTATAAAACGCATCTCGTAAACTGTTATCTAGATATTTTATAGCGATTGTTTCAATTTGTTTATAGGTAAGATCCTTGACCCAAGAGGCATAATCAAGTGCTTGTGCAACAATGTCCCGAGGTGTTTTATCTCGTTTTAATTCTAAAATGACTAAATTCCCATCACTATCCATGCCTAATAAGTCTATTCGACCTCCAAAAAAAGTAATAACCTGCCTGCCAATAATAAAAATATCTAAACCTGTAATTGCACTGTCATTTGCAATCCATTGTTCTAAACGATCCTCGCTATCTAATCTTAATTTTTGTAATTCCTTTAGCTGTTTATTTTCTACTCTCCACAAATTCATATTAAATGACATATGACCATTCTCCTAACTTTAATAAGTTTCAAACAATTACCTCTAAAGTGTACTACTTATTTCCTGTTCCACTCTACAAACCTTACTACCATCCTCATATTCTTCTAAAGTAATATTGATATCTTTCTCACCTACAAAAAATACTATAGGTAACCAACTATCTGCCTCGCGATAAAAAGCGATTCCATCGCAGTATTGATCTAAATAATCTGCAATAACAAATACACCATTTACGTATATTTCATCCTTTGACAAATCAAAATCAATTCGATCAATACATGTGATCTCTTCACCATTAAGAAAAAGCGTTGGCACAGTGTTTTTCTGCTACATTCACAGGGGTAGCATTTCCTGTGTTAACAATTTGAGAATAGTTATCATATAACTCTGTGATTTCAGGTAGATCAATGATTGAGTAGTACGCTTTTTGCCTTCCACGAGATGCAACCACTATTGGATCACCTTTAAATTTAACTGCTGAAGTGATCTCAGTTGCTTTACTGATGAAATAGCCATCTTTGTCCTTTTCATTAAATGACACAGAATGGGTATCTAACCACTCGACAATCTCATGAATATCATAAGTTTTTGGGAAAAGTAGTGAGGCCAACAATGTCTTATGTTTTAACTCTAGCAACGTAACGAAATAATCATCAATTTGTATTGACTGACTTTTAAACTCATCAAACATCATTTCATAATCTTTAATAATACAATATTCATAATGATCATCGAACTCACGTAAATACTGCTCGACTTTATCATTAGCTTTTTTCATACGAAGGTTAGAAATATCTATAATCTTCATCTTTGGTAGCCCCCTGTTCTTTATTTTGTTTCCGTTAATAATTGATCTAATTGTACTAGTGTTTCTTTTGCACTGCCTTCGATAACTAAATTAAAATATGAGCTTTGCTCACTTACCTCTTTGTTGATATAAACCGTCTTCCCTTTTGTCATGGACGGCAGTTGGCTAACAGGATATACTTGCAAACTCGTTCCGATAACAATAACAAGATCAGCCTTTTGAATATGATAGAGGGCATTATTCCACGTTTCTTCAGGAAGCGCTTCGCCGAACAGAACAATATTAGGACGAAGCTTACCACTACAGAATGGACAACTCTCTTTGTTTAAAAATTGTTGTTTCGTTGCTGCTTCTCCACAGTCATGGCAACGAAAGGTTAAGATTGTGCCGTGTAAGTGATCCACCTTTGTGCTATTTCCAACTTCGTGTAGTGGGTCTACATTCTGAGTAGCCACATGATGAATTACTCCATTCTTCTGCCATTTCCCGATAATTTGATGTCCTTGATGTGGTTGACAATCTTCTAATGCACGGACTCGGAAACTATAAAATTCGTGGAATAAATCGTAATTCGTTTCTAATGCATCGATGGTTGCTACAGTAAGAGGATCAATGCTTTTCCACCAACCATCTTTTGAGCGAAAATCGGGAATACCTGCCTCAGTAGACATACCTGCACCCGTCAAGAGAACTGTATGCCTTGACTCTTTTATAAGAATAAAAAGGTCTACTATCTCACTTGAAATGGTTGGGAAGCACTCTCTTCCCCACCTTCTTAAACGATATTGATCAAAATCCTGTTCTAACGCCAGCTGCCAAAGCTGTTCGCGAAAATCTGGGTGAATGTTTCTAGGGCCAAGATGGTTTAGAGGATAATCTTCTAAGATTTTT
>SKOL01000618.1 GCA_007120055.1 Anaerobacillus sp. | reverse complement strand
TGTCTATTGTCAATTGTAAACTAGTCATCAAACGTCCTAAATTTTTCAGGCACGTGTGACTGTTTAGATGGAACGGAAACTGTTTCTTTTTCAGGATAACGAAATGCTGTTAATGTACCGCCAAAAACGCATCCAGTATCGATATTAATCGTTCCATTAATGAGTCGCGGCTCTCGAACTGGAGTGTGCCCATATACGATAAATGATTTTTCATTCGTATATTTTTTTGCCCAATCGCGCCGCACAGGAGAACCATCGTCATGCTTCTCTCCAGTGATATCTCCATACAACACAAAAGTCTTTACTTTTTTATCGGTTCTACCGATGTAATCGGAGCGAATTCCTGCATGGGCAATGACGAGTCGTTTCTCATCTAAAACTAAATATAATGGAGCATTTTCATACAACTCCATATATTTCGTTCGAATGGATGCATATTCATCTTTAGGTAAACTTTTTAACTCAGCGACGGTCGTTTCAAGACCGTGTGTTTGTTGGACACCACGCCCTAAAAAAAATCGGTACAACTTATCACAATGATTCCCGGGGGTGTAATGTGCAAAACCTTTCTTTACTAATGTTGAAACTACGTCAATTACCTTTAATGAATTCGGGCCGCGATCTGTTAAATCGCCTACAAATGCAAGCTTTCTTCCTTCAGGGTGAATAGGGTAGCCTTTGTCCCAATGATAACCTAATTTTTTCGTTAATTTCTCAAATTCATCATAACAACCGTGAATGTCACCGATAACATCAAACATTGAGAACTCTCCTTACTAGTTATTTAAAAAAGTACGATTAAAGCAGACAACACATACATATTAGTGATTATAGGGTTGCAAGAAAATAAGAAGCTATTGTAGCAGACTGACGCCTTGCGGTTTTCTTGTTGACAAACAACACCTTATTCTTTATGATGGTTAGGTTTTCTTATGTTATACTTTATCATTTTGAGAAAATAGGTAAAACTAATCAAACTTATAAACTGGATGGAGGTTTTTTCGTGGAAGAACATGCATCGGTAGCATCTCTTGTAATCGTAGTAACGATTGCTTTTTTAATTCCGGTTATTTTACACCGGCTACGCTTACAAGTAATTCCAGTTGTTGTTGCTGAGATTATTGCAGGAATTATCATAGGGAAAAGTGGATTTAATATTGTCCAATTCGACATATGGCTTGAAACATTATCATTATTAGGATTTATTTTCTTAATGTTTTTAAGTGGTCTTGAAATTGATTTTTCTGCTTTTATGAGTAAAAAGAAAAAGGCGTTATTGCCAAATGGAAAACAAGAGCCAAATGCATTTTTAGTAGCTTCGCTCATTTTTGTATTTGTATTCGGCTTATCGTACTTACTTTCGTTAATGTTTGTCGCATTAGGCTACATTAGTAGTGCGTTTTTAATGACACTGATCATTTCGACGATTTCTTTAGGAGTTGTCGTACCGACGTTAAAAGAAGCTAATTTAATGAACAAAGCGATTGGGCAAATTATTTTACTTGTCGCTGTTATCGCTGACTTAGTAACGATGATTTTATTAGCGGTGTTTGTTTCGCTATATAGCCAAGATGGTGGGAATACGTGGCTCATATTAATTCTTTTTGCAGTAGGCATTTTAATTTACTTTTTAGGTAAACACTTTAGAGAGCGATCATATTTTGAAACAATGACAAGAGGTACGATTCAAATTGATACGAGAGCGATCTTTACTTTAATTATATTGTTAGTAGCTTTATCAGAAACGGTCGGGGCCGAAAATATACTCGGAGCTTTTTTAGCTGGTGTTTTAGTTTCACTGTTGTCACCCAACCCAGAGATGGTAAAGAAATTAGATTCTTTTGGTTATGGTTTTTTAATTCCGATTTTCTTCGTGATGGTTGGTGTCGATCTTGACATTTGGGCGCTGTTTGAGGACTCAAAAGTTCTATTATTAATACCTTTGCTATTTCTAGCATTGCTTATTTCAAAAGTATTACCATCATTAATTTTAAAAAGGTGGTACGATTGGAAAACGACGATTGGTGCGGGCTTCTTATTAACTTCAACATTATCATTAGTCATTGCCGCAGTTGCCATCGGTGAACGAATTGGAATTATTGATACACAACTAGCATCGGCGTTAATATTAGTAGCAGTAATATCGTGTATTGTAACGCCGATTGTGTTTAAAAAATTGTTCCCGTTACAAGCGGTTTCCAGCGACCAGCAAAAGGTTGTTTTTGTCGGTGCTAATCAGTTAACGATGCCTCTTTCGTTAAACCTAGATGGAGAGCGTTTTGCCACCTATGTTTATCATACAAAACAGCAAAAAATTGAAGCTTTAAAACCTGAAAGTGCTTTTTCAATTGAAGAAATACCCGACTTTTATTTAAGTACACTAGAAAATAAAAAAGTGTTTGAAACGGATATTTTAGTCGTTGCGACAGGCGATGAAGAGAAAAACTTTGAAGTAGCTAAAAAAGGAAAAGAACTAGGGATCGAAAGAGTCATTGCTAGGGTAGATAAGCCAGTGCTCATTGATTATTTGCGAAAAATTGGCGTCGATGTTTTTTCGATTTTCTTATCTACGCAAATGATTGTCAGAGCTTTAATTGAAAGTCCAAGTGTTGTTAACTTGTTTAGTAGACAGGAAAACGGCTTGTACGAAATTGATATTAAAAATCCTCAGTTTGACGGGCTAAGGTTAAGGGAGTTTCCTTATTTAGGTGATACGGTATTCGTTCGTATATTTAGGAGAAATGAAGCGATTATTCCTCATGGTGACACGCGACTTCATGTAGGTGATCGGATTGTTGTAACCGGAAGCTTGGAGCACGTTCAAAAATTACGCACCTTTTTTGAATAAACGTAAAGTGGGGGCAAATGATAAAGATGAGGTGACATAATAATGGACCAAATTCAAATCAATTGCCCTAAGTGTAATCAAACAGATGATATAGAAAACGTATTAACAGCTCAATCGAATCAAAACGTCATTTATGAATGTCGGCAATGCCACTTTACAAAACGAAATATTGAAACGAGTAAAGGGTAGGTCAAGGTCGAATGACTTACTCTTTTTATGTATAAGTGGTTAGTTGGTTTGTCGTTTGTTGGAAAGTTGGAAAGTTTGATTTTGAAAAACAACCTCTTTGCTTATCGGTAGGGACGTGCTATAATTATTAGGACCAAGTGCTAATAACAACTTATACATTTAAATAAAAGGAGGATTTTTTGATGAATTTATCGTTAGAAAATCGTACGTTTGTCGTTATGGGTGTAGCGAACAAACGTAGTATCGCATGGGGAATCGCACAATCATTAGCGAAAGCAGGAGCTCGCTTAATTTTTACATATGCTGGAGAAAGATTAGAAAAAAACGTAAGAGACTTAGCTGACACTTTAGAAAGAAAAGATTCACTCGTCATTCCTTGTGACATTTCAAGTGATGAAGAGATTGATGCTACTTTTAATACAATCAAAGAAGAGGTTGGAACGATTCACGGAGTCGCTCACTGTATCGCCTTTGCTAATAAAGATGAATTAGGTGGCGAATATTTAGCAACTACGCGTGAAGGGTTCCTTTTAGCACAAAACATAAGTTCTTACTCACTTACTGCAGTAACGAAAGCTGCTCGTCCATTAATGACAGAAGGTGGAAGTATCGTGACGCTTACTTATTTAGGTGGAGAGCGTGTCGTTAAACATTACAATGTCATGGGTGTAGCGAAAGCTTCTTTAGACGCTAGTGTGAAATACTTAGCGAACGATCTTGGTAGAGAAGGAATTCGCGTAAACTCCATTTCAGCTGGCCCAATTCGAACGTTAGCTGCTAAAGGAATATCAGACTTTAATAAAGTTGTTGATGAGTTTGAAGCTAGTGCACCTTTAGGGAGAACAGTTACTCAAGAAGAAGTCGGAGATGCTGCACTATTCTTGATGAGTGACCTTTCACGAGGAATTACTGGCGAAATGCTACATGTGGATGGTGGCTATAATGTTATTGGACTAATGAAATAAATTGAGAAAAAGCCTGTGAATGCTATTTGTAAAATAGTAGCTCACAGGCTTTTTTTATAAGATTTTCTCACCTCCTTAGTGTATTACCGCATATTATTTATATAGAGAGTTAAAAAGGAGGAAAAGGGTATGTCGAACATTCAAGATATTCGTGGTGAAACCCCAAAACGTTCAAGTCGGCGTTCTGAATCTGACATTAAGAAGGTCGCTCGTCATCATACGGCAACAAATGGTGGTGATTTTTGGGCCTTTTGGAACAATCGTTGGAAAGGCCTCGGTTGGTCAACTGGTGGCTATCATGAGATTATACTACGAGATGGAACGGTTCAACTTTGCTATGATCCAACAGTAGTTACTAATGGTGTTGGCGGTCACAATAGCTCTACGTATCATATAG
>SKOL01000537.1 GCA_007120055.1 Anaerobacillus sp. | reverse complement strand
TAGTATTTTAAAATAAAAAAATGCTTATTTAAAACTACTTGATTTTTCGCTAATAATTTTTAAAAACTATCCTCCTGATTAGACATAATATAGTTAAAAATAATGTATTTTTAGCTTTCAATTAACTATTTCCTTTACCTGTTTTCATTATGACAGAGGAAATTTAGAAAATCATTGATCTTGTAAGAACTTATAACATCTTTTTGAAACACATTTCCTGAAAAATGAGAAAAAGCTGATCTAACCTCAAGGTTGGACCAACTTTTTCTCTTCATTTTACTATTTTATTGTCAACTCGCCGGCCCATCTATTAAATAACTTAGCATCAATATCAAATTGATCTAATGCTTTGCCAACTGTTTGATTAATAATATCATCAATTGTTTGAGGCTTATGATAAAAAGAAGGAACTGGAGGTAATATTACTCCACCCATTTGAGTAATTAGACTCATATGCTGTATATGACTTAGGTTTAATGGAGTCTCTCTTACAATAAGAACAAGCTTTCTTCTTTCCTTTAACTGTACATCTGCTGCTCTTGTAATCAATTCATCATTATAACTATTAGCAACTGCGGAAAGTGTTTTTATGGAACATGGAGCGACGATCATTCCATCAACTTTAAACGAGCCACTTGAGATTGCTGCACCAATGTCTTTTTGGTCATAAACTTTTGTTGCTAGATTTACTACATCATCAATTGAGTAAGATGTCTCATGCGTAATCGTTTGTACTGCAGCATTACTAATTATTGCATGACTCTCAATTTCTAAACTCTTTAAAACTTCTAATATTCTTATGCCGTATATTGCCCCACTAGCTCCCGAAATCCCTACCACTATTTTTTTCTTCATTTTTCCCTCCTAATTACTGACTGTTTTTATTATTTTTTTCTCCAAAGTTTGTACTTTATAATACAAATAATTTTTGAATGTTATTAATTACTTAACCTGTCTACCTTAACGATAATAAAAATAAAACCAAATTAATTTTCAAACAGTTATTAATATTAAAAAATATTCAAATAAAATAAACAAATTGATAATACAAAATATAACAAACGTTCACTGAATAATCAATAAATTATTCTAGTTTTAACCTTATAGACTAGTGTCAAACTACTTTTAATTTTGTAGATTGACCTTAATCAAACCATATTCTTAGTAAGATAATAACTAATCATAGAAATTTATAATTAATACGATTACATAATGCAATGATTCGCTTATGCCATTCCGTGCTATTGTAAGGGAAAGAGAGGAGAGATATTATGGGAATGTCAATTTTAAAGAATAGTGATCAACCTGGGGACAAAAAGAATAGACTTAAGACTTTAATTCCTGGTGTATTCCTGTGCGTTATTGTTATGCTTCTCGGCTCAGTGTTAGCTCTCTGGTTAGGGCAAGGAATAAATCATTTGCAAGGATTACCTAAAGAGAGCTCAAGCCCAATATCAGGTATATTTGTTGCTATTATACTTGGACTCTTAGTAAGAAATATTATTGGATTACAAGAAATTTATAAAGATGGTGTTACTTTTTCAATAAAATTTATTTTAAGATTAGGGATCATCCTATTAGGTATTAGATTAAGTATTACAGATGTCGTTATTTTAGGAGCCTGGGGTATTCCTATCATTCTTACGTGTGTTGCATCTGGTTTGCTCATTACACTTTGGATTACAAATAAGATGAAACAATCGCATCGCTTGGGTACACTCATAGCGTGTGGAACTGGAATTTGTGGTGTAACAGCTATTGTAGCAATCTCACCTGGTATTAAAGCAAACGATGAAGAAGTTGCCTATGCTGTTGCAAATATCACTTTATTTGGAATTGTTGCTATGTTTTTATATCCATATATCGCTTTTTTTGTATTTGAAAATGATCCAATAAGGGCTGGGTTATTTTTAGGAACATCAATACATGAAACCGCTCAAGTTGCTGGCTCAGCTTTAATATATAGTCAAATCTTCAGTATGGATCAAGTAGTTGATATTGCCACTATCTCTAAACTTACAAGAAATGTACTAATTGTTGCGGTTGTTCCTTTGCTATCCTATTATTACTTAAATAACCTCAAAGAAGCAAGAACAACGGACGGAAGTAATACGATGACAAAAAAATGGTACCAGCTTATTCCACTTTTTGTGGTTGGTTTTTTACTTGTAGCAATATTTCGTTCTATTGGCGATTTAACTGTTGAGAGTTCTGGGACTGCATTTGGATTAATACAACCTGAACAATGGTCATTTTTTCACACTAGTTTAAGTACATTTGGTTCGAAATATTTGTTAGGAACTGCGATGGCTGCAGTCGGCTTATCTACCAGTCTTAAAGTATTCAAAGGCTTGGGGATTAAACCGTTTTTTATTGGAATGATTGCTGCTTTGTCAGTCAGTGTCGTTAGTATAATCATGGTTTATTTATTAGGAGGATTAATATCCATTTAGTATACGGGTAAATATCATCTAGAGTATCTTGTCACAAAAAAATGAACTAATCTAAATTATTAAATAAAGAAGGTGTTAATATGGGGATATGTGCAAAAATAAACGACGATGGTTTATGGAATACAATCAAAGATTTATCTAAAATCGGGAAAGACAACAACGGTGGAAATACTAGATTATCGTTTAGCGAGAGTGATATGTTAGCTCGTCAGTATATCATGAACTTATTAATTGAAAGTGGATTAGAAGTTCGAATAGATGAAGTTGGTAATATCTTTGGGAGATTAAACGGTGAAAAATCTACAGACTCTGTTGTCATGACAGGTTCTCATATTGACACAGTATTGAATGGCGGAAAATTTGATGGAGCATTAGGCGTCTTAGGAGCGATTGAAGCTGTACGAACAATAAAAGAACAACATATCAAACTTTCACACTCCATTGAAATTGTTTCTTTTACAGATGAAGAAGGAACCCGTTTTGGAACAGGATTTATTGGCAGCAGGGGGTTGACAGGACGATTAACTTACAAGGATTTACAGTTAACTGATAATAATGGAACTTCATATACTGAAGCTTTCCATAAAGCTGGAATAAATATTGAAAATTATCATAAAGCAGTTCGAAAACCCGAAAGTATAAAAGCATACTTAGAAATGCATATTGAACAAGGAAGAGTTTTAGAGACTGAAGATATTCCAATAGGTATCGTATCGAACATTAAAGGAGCAATATGGCTTCAAGTTACCGTTAGAGGGCAAGCTGATCATGCAGGAGCAACTCCAATGCATCTTCGTAAAGATCCATCGCTAGTAATGGCAGAAGCATTACTGGATATTGAGAAGATAGCATTACGTTGGAACGGAGTAGCCACTGTAGGGAAAATGGAACTTAAGCCAGGAGCTGAAAATATTATTCCGGAAGAAGTAACTTTTTTAATCGATTTACGACATGGTAATAAATCTTCTAGAAAACATATGGAAGTAGAACTAATATCAGTTATACAGAAAAAAGCTGCTCAACGAGGATTAGAAGTTGCTTTTGAAGTTAAAGAAGCGGAAGACCCTGCCACCTGTTCAGTAGATATGATCAAAACTATTGAGGCAGTAATGAAACAGACGGGTGTTCCTATATTTAAAATGAATTGTGGTGCTGGACATGATGCGTTATTAATGTCCAATATTACTGAAATAGGAATGATACTAGTTAGGTCTAAAGATGGTATAAGTCATAATCCGTTAGAATGGTCAAGTAAAGAGGATTGTTCAATTGGTACTCAAGTTTTAATGAACAGTTTAATTAACATAGCAAAGTAATCCGAATGTAAAGTCTCTGTCGCTCAATATAGTTAATCCACAGTAATAGCAAATGTATTAGAGAGAAATTGACTTTACTCTTGGTCTTTTTTTGAAATTGAAAGAACTTCCTCTGGTTGGTGTGCAACATAATCAGGTGGTTGTTTCTCAGTCACTTCAATCGCGTCAAACCCCCAACTAACCCAGATGATCTTAATCCCTACTTGCTTACAGGCGACGATGTCACGAAGTTCATCTCCTACATAAATCACTTCCGATGGATTTAAGTGATGCTTTTTCAAAAAAGTTTTCAACACTTTATCTTTACCAAAAATATTATTTGAACATATAACGTCCTTAATATTTTTAACCTTATTTTTCCTCAGAAAATCTTTAATCGTTGCTTCAGAATTTGATGAAATAATTGCTACTTCAAATCCGTGGTCTGTAAGGTTGTTAAGTAAATCTTTTATGCCGTTAAACACGGCTAAATCATCAGTCGAATTTCGATAAAGCTTTAAAAACTCGACGACAGCAAAAGGAATTTTATAAACCGGAAAATTAAGCTGGCGGCACCGCTCGACGATCGAAAGCTTTCGAAGTTCCTCAATTTTTTCAGAACTAAGTGGTTCAAATTGATATTTGACAGCTAATT
>SKOL01000474.1 GCA_007120055.1 Anaerobacillus sp. | reverse complement strand
TTTTAAGATCCACTACGGAGATACGTTCCGTTATATCGTTATAAAATCCTAAAAAGCATCTTTAAATTGCTAAATAGCGGAACGTATGTCCGATCACTTCTAAAAATAAGCATTTTTTATTGATATAGGGGAATAAATGTCCGCAACATCCCAAAATTCTATTTCACACACAAAAACTCGCACTACTTAAACGCTTTCCCTTTTGTTAAAATACACGGCACGCCTCTACCAACAGCCCCTGGTTTACTCATTTTTTCTAAATAAGCCTCTCCTCTTGCACATTTAGTTTTACATTTTAAACAAGTACTCGAAGTTACTACTTTTGTTGTATAAGCATATTTTTCATCAGCTGTTTTAAAAATAGCTTTTCTCTTTTTTCCCATAGCCATCGCTCCTCCATTTGATAATGTATAATATGCTTGAAATAGAGCGAAGTGAGTGCAATAAAAATTAAATATTGAACAATTATCGGCTATTAGCTCAATGAATTTCATAATTCATTGAGCCACTAAGATCAATATATAGTTGCGTCAAAACCATTCGCAGACTATATATGCATGATGTGGCTCATTATTGCTAATTATGAAATTCACTCAACTAGAGCTTAATAATAAAGCTTTGTAACCTTTTCCCTCCCTCCTCGTCTAACGTAATGAATAGCTTTTCAAGGGAGATGAATATATATGACAACTAATAAACATAACAAGTTTGGGAAAATAGTTTTAGCAGGAGCATTAGTTAGCACAAGTTTATTATTCAGTGAACAAGCATCTGCAAATACTGAACCTAATCAAAGTGAAAGGGAAAAACTATTAGTAGAGACTAATGAAGAAGGGGTTGATATTAACCATTATGAAACAATTGAGAAACTTCGCGATTATATAAAAAACAATGTCAATGATGGTAGCTTTGCTAGCTTGCATATTGACCGAGAGGAAGCATTAACAGGTGTCATTGTACTTTCTTTTACGAAGGAACTTTCACAAAATATGAAAGAGGAAATGAATGCGTTAGTTGAAAAACCTACAGAAGTAACGTTCCGAGTCGTTGACTTCACAGAAGATGAATTAATTGAAAAACAAAGAGAAATCGATATCGCTAGTTTTGAAGAATCCGTCTTCGAAGCTAAAGGAATATCCGTTTATCATACAAGTACGGATGTCATCAATAACAAAATAAATATTGGCATTTCCCCTTTTAATGCTGAAACCGCTCAAGTAATTTATGACTATTTTGATAGCGATATGATTAAAGTCGAAGAAGGCCAACAAGTCCATACATTAATCGATGTTGCAACGGAAGAAACTGAAGCTAGCGAAGATGTACAAGAAACTCCTAAAGAAGTTACAACAATTAGCCTAGACGACGCCGCAACCGATGACAAACCAGGATTTTTCTCTAAAATTTGGAGCTGGTTAACACAATGGTTTAAATAACTTATAGTTTATAAATTGTACAATGAATTGATCTTGACTGACTTTTTAATAACACAACTATGCACTGCGTCTTGCGGTGCTTTTTGTGTTTTGTTGGTTTGTTGGAATGCCGAAAGTTGGAAAGAAAATCACCTACCATTTTCCCATATTAGAAAGAGATGCTCCTGCGGTTACTCGTCGTAAAGCTCCATGGAGTATATTCTAAGATGTATCTCATGGTGTATTTGAGGTCAGTAGCTTTGGTGACGAATAAATCGACATCCGGGCTTTATATGAAAAAAAGCGTGCGATTATAATAACCAACTAAAGTTATATGTTCACGATATTTTAATAATTAAATAACTATCTTAATAGTTTTATATGTAATAATAAATATAAGATAAGGAGAGTTCATTGCTTTTTAATGAACGCTTTCCGATGGACAAAGAAACAATAATAAATTTGACATTAGAAGTTGCCTGAAGGTACTTAATTCAAGCGACCTGACTAGGAGAGTGTTTAACATGATTGAAAAATTAATGAAAGTGTTTTTATTAGTTTTTCTTGTCTTCACAGCTAGTCACATAGCTTTTGCTGAAGAAGATATGAAAAAAATGTATTACATACTAAGTGATACTTGTCCTGTTTGTCAACAAGCCACTGAATTTTTAGATGAGCTCGAGGATCAAAAAGATTTAGAATATGAAATTATTCGGTTAGAAATAAGCAGGGATCGCGAAGAAGTTGAACCGTTGTTTGAAAAGTATAATATACCTCCTCAGGAAAGGTTAGTTCCTTTATTTATCTTTGAAGATGACGAGCATATCCTTGGTTTCAATCAAATTTTCCAAAGTGAACTCGAAGAACGTTTAACAGGAGAAAGCAGCACTAACCTCGGGATATTTAACACCGATTTAGAAAGTGTCCCTTTAATTTTAGCAACAGTCCTCATCGGAACAGTGGATGGGTTTAATCCATGTTCATTATGGGCGTTGATGTTTTTAGTTAGTATGGTTATTCGTTTTAACTCAAGAAAAAAGATGGCGATCGTAGGTGGATCATTTATCCTAACGATTTCACTCATCTACGGATTATTTATGTTAGGAACATTTACGATTGTCGTCAATATCATTGATTATTTTTGGTTTAGACTTGCACTGTTTTTACTGGCAATGTTAGTTGCCATTATCAATATCCGAGAAGGTTTTGGAAAAACTTCTCCTTTGTCATTTACAATTAGTAACGATAACAAAAAGAGCTTTGTTAAAAAAGTAAGAGACAAACTTTTCCAAGTCGAATCAGTATCTGGATTAATTTTAGCATCGGTGACGATTGCTGCTTTCGCTTCATTCATTGAATTACCATGTACGGCTGGTTTCCCAGTCATCTGGAATGGTTTAGTTTCAAGTTATGGAGTCGGATTTGCGGAATACGGTTTTTACTTAATGATTTACCTGTTTATGTACATTTTAATGGAACTAATCATCGTAATCTTTATGGTTTGGACAATGAGAAAAGCATTTATGGGCCAACATTTAGGTGAAAACTTAAAATTAATCTCAGGAATGTTAATGGGCTTCTTAGCGATCGTTCTCTTAATGGGTTACGAGTATATGAACAACATTTGGATTGTGTTAGGTGGTTCAATAATAGTTATAGCAGTATCAACGCTGATCATGATCATTAGAAGGACGACTAGTAAGAAAAAGAAATAACCGAAGTAAAAAAATGTAGCTAATTCGAGAAAAGATATTATAATTAAAACAATAAGCAAGGACGGATTCACCTAATTGGCGAATCCATCCTTGCTTTTTAAAGTATACGTATCTACTAATCAAATTTCACAAAAGAAACTAAATCTAATACTGCCCTAACAACCCTTTTTTCATTGCCACTTTCTCACAGCGATGAAAGACGATTAGTCCTAAAATTAGATAGACGACCGAATTTACGAATAAAATCCCAAAGTCTGTTAATGGTATCGTACTTAACGTTAAATTCTCGATCATTACCGTGCGCACCATATCAACCCCTTTTACAAATGGGGCCAACGCTAAAAACGGCGCAACTGACAATGGTATAAAAACGAGTGCCATTAGTATAAATTGAAATATTTGTAAAAACGCTTGAATTTGTTTAACGATAATCGCTAATCCAGCAATCATAAAAGAGACACCAACGATACTGATCATCGTTAATATTAAAATCGGGATCGTTGTCATTGGATTAAAGCTTAGCCATTGACCTGAAGTTAACATCGCTGCAAAAAGTAAAATAACCATCATAATTAATTGCAGTGAGAACTGACCGACAATTCGAGTGAGCATAATTTTCCATACTCCCATCGGTGACATATACAGTTGCTCTAACGTCCCTCGCATCGCTTCAGTGACAACAGAAAAACCGATAAAATTCATCGTCATTAATGTTAAACTCCAAAAGGCTACACTAACAATCGAATATTGTACATTTGCTTCGAAACTAGCTGGGTCACCGACAAACATGATCCCAAAGAAAGACGCTAAAAATATCATGTAAAACGTAAGGAGTAAAGCAAGTGTATTCGGTAAATATCGTTTCATTTCTATAAATTCTTTACGAATATTTGCGTTTAATAAATTAAGCCATTGCATATGCTTCTTCCCCTTTCACGATTTCCATGAACACTTGCTCAAAATCAATCGACGTTCGATCAATGCTTTCAACGACCGTACCCTCCGCTTTAAAAATATCGAAAAGATCATAAATTTCTTCGCTTTTTTCTAAGTTTACATTAACGACTGTTTCATGTGAGCTTCCTTCATACGTACATAAAGGAAACTTCGCTAAAAGCTGTTGTTCTTGAGCTACACTTAAAGTACCACCTAGTTTAATGGAATAGGCTCTCGTTTCAAACAACTTTAGTAAATTCTCCACCTTCTCATCAACGACAACCGTTCCTTTATTGATGATAATTGTGCGATCACATAATTCTTGAACAACAGGCATATCGTGTGAACT
>SKOL01000195.1 GCA_007120055.1 Anaerobacillus sp. | reverse complement strand
CGTCGCCCTTTTCGTCATATTAACCGTTCAAGATCCATTTACCGAAACAACCGCCAACTTACAAGGTCCAGTCGTCATTAATAGTAAAAAACAAAAAGGAAAACAAATTGCCTTAAACAACTCGAATTACGGAACAAAGCACCTCCTCATGCCACAAACCGTCGGTAAGGAGGGCTAAACAATGCTTGTTTTATCAAGGAAAAAAGACCAATCAATCATGATTGGCGACGACATCGAAATTACCGTCATCTCCATCGAAGGCGATCAAATTAAACTAGGCATCAACGCCCCAAGGTCAGTTGATATCCAACGCAAAGAAATTTTCTTAGCCATCCAAGAAGAAAACACAAAAGCAGCAAGCAGCTCTGTTGATTTATTAAAACAACTGACAGGGACATTTCCGAAAAGTGGAGAGGGTAAGGAATGAGAGAAGAAGTATTAGCTATAAAAATTAAATGACATAAAAAACTCTAAGGTACTATTTAAAAAATACTTAGAGTTTTTTTTATGGAAAAGATGGATAGTTGGCTAGTTGGTTGGAAAGTTGAAAGTCAGAAAGTTGGAAACGAAAGCAACTGATTTTTAGTGTTTGATGATGTGATATACTGTCATGCCATATTTGAATGAAAAAAGGAGGGCGATTTTCCTGAACGAGCCTCTAAAACTCGATAGAGGTTTACAGCGAAGAGAAGGAAATCGCCCGACTTTTACATTTCGAAATATGTAAATGTTATAAGAAAAAAATACTAAAAAATTTTTAAAAACCATTAAACTATTAACCTCTTTAGCCGATATAACTACTGTAAAACCAAAATGAGAAGAAAGGCGGCCGACTTTCCGACCATCGCGGTTTAAACAACTAACCACCACAAGGACGTGGCGGTCAAAATTCAAGGAGGAATTTTATTATGATTATTAACAACAATATTTCAGCGTTAAACAACCACCGTCAGATGGGAATTAACCAAAATGCTGCACAAAACTCAATGGAGAAGCTTTCTTCAGGTCTTCGTATTAACCGTGCGGGTGACGATGCTGCAGGTTTAGCAATCTCTGAAAAAATGCGTGGTCAAATTCGCGGTTTAGATCAAGCTAACCGTAATGCACAAGACGGTATTTCTTTAATTCAAACTGCTGAGGGTGCATTGAATGAAACTCATTCGATCCTTCAACGTATGCGAGAATTAGCAGTTCAATCTTCTAACGATACGAACAACGATAAAGACCGTGAAGAATTACAAAAAGAAGTGAACGAATTATCACAAGAGATTACTCGTATTGCTGATAACACTGAGTTCAACACGAAGAACTTAATGGGGCCAGAAGGTTTCGAAGGTAAATTCCACATTGGAGCAAACGCTGGTCAAGATATTACACTTTCAATCGCTGATATGAGTGCGAAAGCATTACAAGTTGAAGGTGAAGTTTATGAGGCACAAGATGTTACTGATGTAACAGGAGTTGAGGTTCAAAGCCTAACTGGAGAAGACATTGATATCAAATTTGCTGCTGCACAAACGTTTGCTTCAGGGGCAGCAATATCATCTACTACAGCTGCAATCAGCGCTGGTGGATCAGTTGTTGTAACTTTAAGTCAAGCTGCATTTGGTGGTACGGCAACATCTCCAACTGGTGGGACAATTACTGCTACAAATGAGGATATCAAAGCTGCTTTAGAAAGTGTAGCTGGAGAAGCAGGCTTAAATGTGGTAACAACGGATGCTTACACTACTACAGCCGCTGGAACGACAACTACACTTAGTGGTGGAGAAACTGTTAACTTAACAGGCTGGACTCTTGATGAAGATGCTAGTAGAGATATGGGAATAAACATTTCTTCTCAAGAAGCTGCTTCAGCTGCTATTACGACAATTAATGATGCGATTGAAAGAGTATCAGCTGAACGTTCTATGTTAGGTGCTGTTCAAAATCGTTTAGAGCACACTATTTCTAACTTGAACAATTCATCTGAAAACCTTCAAGCAGCAGAATCTCGTGTTCGTGATGTAGACATGGCTCGTGAAGTAATGGAAATGACAAAGAGCAATATTCTTTCTCAAGCTTCTCAAGCTATGCTTGCACAAGCGAACCAAGCTCCACAAGCGGTACTTCAGCTTCTTGGTTAAATGAAATTAAAACTATTTAAAAAAGCTAGAGTATGTGCTCTAGCTTTTTTTAAATAGTTTTTCTAAGAGGTGATAAATTTTGTCAGAACAAAGTTTAATAGATATTAAAGATAAAATTCAACAATTTATACAACAAGGATATTTTACTGAAGCAGGAACTATATTAACGCAATATGCTTCGGTAATGCCAACAGACCCGGATACTTTTAGCCTTAAAGCCATGTTGTATCAAGCACAAGGTAATGCTGAAGAAGCAATTAATGTTCTTTCAGATGGACTTAGGCTTTATCCATTGAGATTTGATTTACTTGTTAACTTAGGTTTTATTTTCGAACATAAAGAAGAATATTTAGAAGCGTACCACTTGTATATAAGAGCTAGTTATTTAGCCAAAGAACAGTCCGAGCATAGTTTAGTTATTGAAAATTTGAAAAGAATTATGCCTCAATTTAAGGGGAGAACGAAACTCGAGATAAATGATGATTACATGGTTACTACTTCTTTATCATATGGAGAAAAATCATTAATTGTAAAAACTGGTATTAACCGAGGTAAAGAACGTAAGCTTTTATTAAGTACAATAGCTAAATATCTTTCAAAAGATGCAAAAAGTGTTTTAGAAATTGAGTTTGGTTCTGGTGTTATTAGTAAAAATTTAAATTATTACGGTTATGATGTCGAAGCGATTGACTCAAGAAAAGGTGCGTTACTTGAATTAATATCAAAAGAGTGGCAAGAAAACTTAAGACAACCCGAGCAGAAAAAAGCTAAGTATTTTCATAATCATTTACAACTTACTGATATAACACATTTATCAGTATATGATATTATCATTGTTGCTCCTAATCATTTAGAATTTTATCAAGATATGGGTGAACAACTTCAGGTGGTTGAAGCATTAATAGAGAAAGTTAATCACCAACTATTTGTAAAGCTCCCCAAGGCAAAGAAATCGAATGAGGCACGCTTGAACCAGTTACATGAGAAGGGTTTCACTATTAATTGTATATTAGAAGATCATGATCAAAGTGGTCCTTACGAACTTTTTCTAATCGAACGAGAAAATTGTGTCAAAGAACGATTTGTTATTCCGAATGGAACGAATGCTACTACAAGTCGTTCTACAATTGTAGAAGTTGACATTTCAAAATGTTGTGATAAATATAGCTTTTCATATAGTGACGACGGATTTCACCCTTTTGTAGCAATACTTAAACAATATCAAAAAAATCCTAGTATCACATATGATAATTCTATACTTAAGAAATACTATGAAACGTTCCAGCCTAAGAATCTATTTGAGGGACTTTTTCACTCTGAACATCAGGTGGCACCAATGTTAAAAAGAGGTTGGATAGGGTATCCATGGCTTTGGAATGAAACGCTTCGTGTAATAGTTGAAGATAATCCAGGAGAAACAAGACCGGGGGGGAATCACTTCTTTGGTCCTAATACTAATGAGTTTGGGGTAGGAGAAATGGGCCGCCTTACAACAAGTTACAATATGTTAGATAAGGTTGGTTATTTACCAGAACTATTTGCTGATGGGTATGTAACTGGATACATGCTGAAATATAAACAAGATTATCGATTTGTTGTTACAGAAGGGCAGCATAGAATAGCGGCATTAGCGGCATTAGGCTATAAATATATAAAATGTAGATTTAGCGAAAGTGATGAATACCCAAGGATTGTCGACTTTAAGGATATTAAAAAATGGCCACAAGTGAAAAATGGTACTTACTCTAGGAAATTAGCAGAGAAAGTCTTTTTAAAATTTTTTGAGATTAATGGAAAAGAAAGAGCGCAAAAATGTGGTCTTTTAGATAAATAGTACTGGTAAGTTTTGAATTCACATATCCGTGACGTAGACATGGCTCGTGAAGTAATGGAAATGACAAAGAACAACATTCTTTCTCAAGCTTCTCAAGCAATGCTTGCACAAGCTAACCAAGCTCCACTTCAATTATTAGGATAAGCTTAGTTGGCTAGTATTTAGTTGGTTTGTTGGTTAGGTAAACCATAAAACAATAGAACAAGGGAGGCTCTAGTGATGCTAGGGTCTCTTTCGTGTGTAAAAGTTAGTTGGAAAGTTGGAATGGATAGCACTCTCGCCTTTTACATTTTAGATGTTTTGATGCCGGGATTTGGTTCTTTTGTTTGTTAAAACTTAAGCACTGACTATTTTACAAAAAAACTACAAAATACTATTAAAATGGAAAAGGTTTCTTCCGATATAGTATATAAAGACAGGTTCAAAAGAACCATTTTCTACTTAGGGAGGATACGT
>SKOL01000042.1 GCA_007120055.1 Anaerobacillus sp. | reverse complement strand
TAAGCAATTTTAAATTAATAAAATCTGAGGAAATTATGACAACGTTTTATAATAACCATAGATTTTTATTGTTAACGCTTTTGTTCATTTGGGTAAAAACGATCATTGTAACTACGTTTACATTTCAACTGACAAGCAATCAAATTGTTTTATTTTTATTAAATACTTTGTTATTTTTAATTATTGTTTTTGGTTTTGGATTATTTATAAAAGCTAAATTTCAAGTGAAATATTATTTTTTTGTTAGTTTACTATTATCGGTGATATTATATTCAAATGTCGTTTATTACCGAGAATTCACCGACATTATTACTTTACCGATGTTATCGATGAGCTCCAATATGGGGGACTTAAGCACGAGTATTTTTGCGCTTATCGCATGGTACGACATTCTTTACTTTATTGATGTTTTTGTGATCGGCTTTTTTATGGTGAAAAAGAAATATTTGCCAACGGCGAAACGGTTAACATTTCATAACTCTAAAGCGTATGTTTTAACAGCGTTAGTTCTTACTGTTTTATCACTTTCCTACGTAAACTTGTTGGAGCGAACAAACGCTTATAATCGTGAGCAAATCGTTAACACACTTGGTATTTATAGTTTTTATTTGTATGATGCCTTTATTCACACGCAAACGAACGCTCAGCCTGTATTTTCAGATGAAGATGATTTATCGGGCGTATTAAAACATTTAGATGCAAACCGTATCGAGCCTAACGATGAAATGTTCGGCATCGCTGAAGATATGAATGTGATTGTCGTTTCACTAGAGTCTGTCGAAAGCTTTGTCATTGGTGAGACGCTTAACGGTCAAGAAATAACTCCTTTTTTAAATGAGTTAATTGAAGACAGCTTTTACTTTGAAAATTTTTATTACCAAACTGGGCAAGGAAAAACGTCAGATGCTGAATTTCTGATTAATAATTCGTTATACCCGCTAGGAAGAGGGGCTGTGTTTTTAACACATTACGATAATGAATTTAAAGCATTACCAAAGACATTATCAAACTATGGGTATCACTCAGCGGTGTTCCATGCGAATGATAAAACATTTTATAATCGTGATATCGTGTATCCTAACTTCGGGTATGACAGCAATTTCTCATTTAAAGATTATGAAATTTCGAGAATGAACTCTGTCGGTTGGGGCTTAAAAGATATCGATTTTGTTGAACAATCGATGGATTATTTAACAGAACTTCCTGAGCCATTTTATAGTACGATGATTACGTTAACGAATCACTTCCCGTATCATCTAGATGAAGATGACCATTTTATCGAACCTTTTGATTCTAATAGTAGAATTGTTAACCAATACTTTCCGACGGTTCGTTACACAGATGAAGCGATGCGTATTCTCGTTGATGAATTAAAAGCAGAAGGACTTTATGAAAATACGATTCTCGTTATGTATGGCGATCATTATGGGATAGCTAACTCGCATTACGGAGAACTTAGTAAGTTTTTAGAAAAAGAGATTGATGTTCATGAAGCGGTGAAATTAGAACGTGTGCCGTTAATCGTTCACATCCCAGGCCTAGAAGGTGAAACGCTGGATACCGTATCTGGACAGGTCGATGTGATGCCTTCATTACTCAATTTATTAGGGATTGAAGAAGACGGTTTAACGATGTTCGGTAATGATTTATTTGCTGACGATCGCGATGATTTTGCTGTTTTAAGGAACGGTACTGTGATTACGGATGAGTATATTTATACGAATGAAACTTGTTTAAGCTATGAAACTGGGGAAGAGGTTGAAAGGGATTTATGTCAACCTTTGATCGAGCGCGGGGCTTCTGAACTTTATTATTCCGATAAAATTATTTATCGGGATCTGTTTCGGTTTAAAGAAAATGTTTTTGAAAGTTAACTTGTGTGAGGCTCGCCAATCGGCGGCCTTCTTTTTTACCAAAAAAATCGTCAGGTCAGACTCCGTTAGGAACCTAATAAGCATGTCTTTATTTAGTAAATCCGCACAGCGTCACGCTAAGAACCAGTATTACTTTGTTACCATAAAGTTTCACAGCTTTTACGGATTAATTCGCACTCTTGAGAATAGTTTGAAAGTAGTTATATACTCAAACTACAAGTAGGATAATTCCGAAAACTCAGGAGGGTGCTCATGAAAAAACGTACTGCTGAACCGTTCAAAATTAAAGCTGTCGAAACGTTAAAAATGCTCAATTACGAAGAACGAAAACAAGCACTTGAAAAATCAGGGTTTAACACGTTTTTAATCCATTCAGAAGATGTTTATATCGACCTTTTAACCGATAGTGGCACGACCGCAATGAGTGATAAACAGTGGGGCGCATTAATGGTCGGTGATGAAGCTTATGCAGGTAGTAAAAGTTGGTATAGGTTGGAAAAAGCGGTGAAAGAGATTTACGGGTACAAGTACGTCATTCCTACGCACCAAGGTAGAGGAGCCGAAAATTTATTATCTCAACTAATGATTAACGAAGGGGATTACGTTCCGGGCAACATGTATTTTACGACGACTCGAGCACACCAAGAATTGAATGGAGCGACATTTGTCGATGTGATCATTGATGAGGCGCACGATTCGTTATTGGACCACCCTTTTAAAGGGAATGTTGATTTAGGTAAGTTGAAAAAATTAATTGATGATGTTGGTGCTGAGAAAATTCCTTACTTATGTCTCGCCGTGACAGTGAATCTCGCTGGTGGTCAACCTGTCAGTATGAAAAATATGAAAGAAGTTTACGAGATTTGTCAGCAAAACGGCATTTCGGTGATGTTAGATGCGACTCGTTGTGTGGAGAATGCTTATTTTATTAAAGAGCGAGAAGACGGCTATGCTGACAAGCCTGTCAAAGACATTTTAAAAGAAATGCTGTCTTATTCTGACGGTTGTACGATGAGTGGTAAAAAAGATTGCCTCGTCAATATCGGTGGATTTTTAGCGATGAATGATGAAGAGCTGTATACGCGGGCGAGAGAAATGGTCGTATTATATGAAGGAATGCCGTCTTATGGGGGCTTAAGTGGTCGTGATATGGAGGCAATGGCATTAGGCATCTATGAATCTATTGATGATCACTATATTAGTCACCGTATTGGGCAAGTGCGTTACTTAGGGCAACAGCTAATTGATGCGGGGATACCTGTAGTTAGACCGATCGGTGGGCACGCAGTATTTTTGGATGCAAAACAGTTTCTTCCTCATTTGAAACAAGAAGAACTCCCGGCCCAAGCGTTAGCAGCAGCTTTATACTTAGATTCAGGAGTAAGGGCGATGGAGCGCGGTATCGTTTCAGCCGGACGCAACAAAGTAACCGGGGACAATAATGTTCCAAAGTTAGAGTTAGTTCGTTTAACGATCCCAAGACGTGTGTATACGAACAACCATATGGATGTTGTTTGTGACTCGATTATTTCTTTATATGAAAAACGCGAGCAAATCGTTGGACTGAAAATGGTGTATGAGCCACCAACGTTGCGCTTCTTTAATGCTAGATTTACACCGTTATCATTGGGTGGGGAGTTGATGTCTTAATTTTATAGGTGATATTCGCTCAGCGTGCGTATTGATGTGTTCAATATGCACGTTTTTAACATTTTCTACTACTTTTCTGCGTATTGACGGGTTCAATGCGCATGGATTTTACATATTTTTCTATTTGTGTGCGTATTGACGGGTTCAACACGCACGTTTTTTACAGTATTTTCTATTTACGTGCGTAATGAAGGGTTCAATGTACATGTATTTTACATATTTTTCTATTTGTGTGCGTAATGAAGGGTTCAACGCGCATGGTTTTTACAGTATTTTCCATTTACGTGCGTAATGAAGGGTTCAATGCACATAAATTTTACATATTTTTCTATTTTTGTGCGTAATGAAGGGTTCAATGTGCATGGTTTTTACAGTATTTTCTATTTACATGCATATTGAAGGGTTCAATGTGCATGAGTTTTACAGTATTTTCTATTTACATGCATATTGAAGGCTTCAACGTGCATGAGTTTTACATTATCCTCCGTTTACGTGCATATTGAAGGGTTCAATGTGCATGAATTTTACAGTACCTCCCAATTCCGTGCGTATTGAAAGACTCAATATGCACATATTTAAATATTTTCTACCATTTTTATACGTGATGAACTATTCATCTTCCGGATTTTTGCTAGTTATTACTATATTTATATGTATTCCAGCCAAACATCGCATTTTTACTAAAACTGAGTATTGCCAAATACAGAAAAAAATTTTACTCCGTTTCTTTCAGCAATCAGTAATCAGAAAAGACATCACTTTATTTGAATATTAAGAAAGTGTATAATGGTGATAGTTTCGGTTTTCGAAATATCATTTTTACAAACAACAGGGGGACGAAAACAATGTCAAAAAGATTGACTCGTGATAATGTACCAGTTGAACAAACGTG
>SKOL01000102.1 GCA_007120055.1 Anaerobacillus sp. | reverse complement strand
TGTTCCGGAAGCAACTTTGGCAAATAAGTTAATGTCAAAGTAACCAGATTGTATATACCCAAATGATGATAAGAAGGAGATGGGTAGTATAACTAACATGGTTGTACCTGCAGCCATATGTAAAGGGTAATTAAGCCATTTTAATAAAGATAACTGAATCAGTGGTGCTGCTCCAATACCGCAGGTCCCAGATATGACACCGTTTACCAATCCCACTCCTGAAGAGCGATATGATATTATTTTTGTATTTGCTTCTAATTGTTGAGGTGATAAATGGGTTGTATAGGTTGTTTTTACCCAAATTAAGTATCCAGAGAGTATTAATATTATTGCTGTAATAATAAGTAAAATATCTGGATTAATTATTCTCGCTATAAAGGTTCCACCATAGCCACTTACACCACCAAATAAGCCTATCACTATTCCTTGCTTGAAGTATAGATTTTTTTCACGAAGGTGACTCAAGCTACCGGTTAAAACTGTTAGAAACATTACAGGCAAGGCTGTTCCTAATGCAAGATGTGCCGGGGTGTTAAAAAAGGTTACTAGTATTGCAATTATTAGCCCTGATCCTCCTGCTCCAATAAACCCCAATAAAAAACCTATAATTAACATCGTTAAAATAAGCAATATACTTCTCCCTTCTTATGAATAAAATTCTCTTTTAGAATTTTCTAAATTTTAACATAAATAAATGCTGGGTGTCAACGGTCGACACTCAGCATTTATTATTTGCTATTTAACAAAATAAGTAATGTAATTAATAGAAATTCAAACATATTTTAATTCTTTTGTTTTTTCTGAAAAATACAAATATAACTGTTGACTGTCAACAACCAACAGTTATATTATAGTTGTAGATTGAAATATTTAGTAAAAAGTAAGGTGGATTTAAAATGATTAAATCTGTTAAAAAAAGAGAACCACTTCATTTGCAAAGCTACAGGGTAATAAAGGAGGGGATAACTCAAGGCCAATATGACCCTAGGGAAAGGATTACGGAAGTAGGTATATCAATTGAGTTAGGTGTTAGCAGAGGAACTGCACGAGAAGCAATTAAAATGTTGTTGCAGGACGGGTTAATAGTACAGCAAGATGGCTGTTTAAAGATATTTGAGCCAACCCTTGAAAAAGCTACAGAATTATATTTATGTAGAGAAAGGTTAGAGTCACTTGCTGCTAAATTAGCAACACGAAACATTACAAGCGAAGAAAAGAAAAAGTTGAGTTTTTACTTAACCAAGGCAAAACTGGCTATAAAAGAAAGAGATAGTTTAAAGCTTAGTAAATTAAATACAGATTTTCATCATTTGATTATAATGAGCTCTAGAAATGATGAATTATTACAATTAATGAATTTAATTAGCGCAAAAGTTTCATTCATCAGAAATAGTCTTCATTGTAATTATGTTAGAACTGGAAATTGGTATGAAGAACATCAAGAAATTGCACAAGCAATTTTTAATAATAATGAAGTTGAAGCAGAAAAGTTAATGATTAAGCATATCAAGAAAGATTTAGAGGCGATTAATATACTATTTTCTAAGAATTAATAAAGTAAATAGTAATGTAATTTTTCATTATGAAGTTTTACATATATGTAAAACCTTTGTGATTTCACTTTATTTCTTAATAGACAGGAGGTTTGGCTAATGGGTATGACAATAACGGAGAAAATACTTGCAAAGGCATCTGGTAAATCTAATGTTAGTGGTGGTGAAATTATTTGGACAAATGTTGATATTGCAATGATGCATGATCTTTTAGGCCCGTGGTTAATTGATAAAGGATTTCGTAGACTTGGCGGGAAGCTGTTTGATAAAGAAAAGGTTGTTATTGTAAGTGACCATTGTACTCCACCAACGACTATTCAACAAGCAAATATTTTAAAGTTTACTAGAGACTGGGCTGAAGAATTTGGAATAACCCATTTTTATGAAAGCGAAGGTCCGTGCCACCAAGTTATTATAGAACATGGATTAGTGCGACCAGGCCGGTTAATTGTTGGTACAGACTCTCATACTTGTATGGCTGGAGGATTAGGGGCTTTTGCAACTGGAATAGGATCGACAGAAATGATAGGAGTAATCCTTACAGGACAAATTTGGTTAAAAGTTCCCGAAACAATTAAAGTAATTTGGAATGGGGAATTACCCAAGGGTGTTTATGCTAAAGACATAATATTAAAAACTATTGGTGATATAGGGCACGCTGGTGCTTCATATAAAGTCCTCGAATTTGGAGGAAGTACAATAGAAAATATGGGTGTAGAAGAGCGTCTTGTGTTAACAAATATGGCAGTTGAAGCAGGGGCGAAAACGGGTGTTATAGCCGCAGACGAGTTAACAATTAAATATCTAGCTAGTAAAGGTGTAAAAGCGAGTGAAATTGAGACATTATCTAGTGATGAAGATGCAAAATATTGCAAAGTTTTAGAGTATGATGCAACACAAATGGAGCCTCTTGTTGCATGCCCACATAATGTTGATAATGTTAAAACTGTTCATGAAGTGAGTGAAATTAATGTAGATCAACTATATCTTGGTTCATGTACTAACGGCCGATTGTCTGACTTGAGGGAAGCAGCGAGTATTTTAAAAGGGAATAAGGTTGCAAAAAATTCTCGATTAATAGTAGTTCCAGCTTCTAAGTCAGTATGGCAAGAAGCTAACAAGGAAGGGTTACTTGATATTTTGTCAGAAGCAGGAGCTATGATAAATATGCCTTCTTGCGGAGCCTGTGGTGGATTTACAAGTGGTGTTATTGGCGACGGTGAGGTTGTTATGAGCTCTAGTAATCGCAACTTTAAAGGTAGAATGGGGAGTCCACTTGGTGAAGTGTATTTAGGTTCACCAGCTTCTGTAGCAGCATCTGCCATCGAAGGGAAAATTACTGATCCTAGAAAATATATATGGGGTGAAAAGTGTGAGTACAAGTATTAGAGGGCGTGTTTGGAAGTATGGGGATAATATTAATACTGATATTATTTCACCAGGCCAGTATATGAGTTTGCCAATTGAACAGCAAGCAGAACATGCAATGGAAGCTATTGATTTAGACTTTACCAAAAAAGTAAAACGAGGTGATATCTTAGTAGTTGGTGATAACTTTGGTTCAGGATCAAGTCGGGAAACAGCACAAATGGTTTTAAAACACATAGGTGTTGGAGCTATTGTTGGCAACTTTTTTGCGCGTATATTTTTTAGAAATTCTATCAATACGGGTTTACCCGTTGTTGAAGTGGGAGATACTTCGTCAATAATTGAAGGAGATGATATTGAGATCTTCCTTTTAGAGGGAAAGGTTTTTAATCATACAAGTGGAGTTGAGATTAAGGGAACAAAATTACCAGAACATCTTTTATCATTGGTTTTATCTGGAGGACTAGAACCATATTTAGCACAGAAAATGGGGATACATCAAAATGAATCATAAAACAGGTTCTTTATGAGGCAAAATAAATAGGATTATGAAAAAATTATCTAAGCTTTAATTTGAAATAGAGAACTAGTAATTTAATAAAAATATTGCGAATTTTCTATAAATTGTGTAATATAGATATTAATACATGTTAACTGTCGACAGTTAACATGGTGTAGTGGTTGAATAGTAACCTGTATTTGTATATTAATAAAAATTTTTTAAGTGAAAATGTAAGCGTAACCAAAAATAATTCAGAAGTGTTAGACCTTGGGTGGAGGAAATACGTACACGAAATCAACAATGGAGGGTTGCACATGAACTATTTACCTAAATATTATGTATTCAGTGAAAGGGGGTGTGAAAAATGACAAAACCTTTGGAAGGTGTAAAAGTTTTAGAGTTAGGCAGTCTCATTGCAGGTCCATTTGCAGGAAAAATTTTTGCTGAGTTTGGTGCAGATGTAATAAAAGTTGAACCTCCTAAAAAGGGTGATCCGATTAGAACATGGAGATTGCTACATGAAGGAACATCACTTTGGTGGTATTCTCAGTCACGTAATAAGAAATCTATTACTCTGGATTTGAAAAGTGAAAAAGGAAAAGAAATTATTAAACAATTAGCCAATGAAGTTGATATTATTATTGAAAACTTTCGTCCAGGTACTCTTGAAAAATGGGGAATTGGATTTGAAGAACTAAAAAAGGTAAACAAAAAATTAATAATGGTTCGTGTTTCAGGATATGGGCAAGATGGACCATACAAGGATAAACCAGGTTTTGGTAGTATTGGCGAAGCTATGGGTGGGATTAGGTATTTAACTGGATATCCCGATCGACCTCCTACCAGAGTTGGATTGAGCATTGGGGATTCAGTTACTGCCCTTTATGCTGTTATAGGTGGATTAATGGCCCTACATCATAGAAATCAAAACCATGGCGATGGGCAATATATTGATGTAGCTTTATATGAATCTATATTTAGCTTAACAGAAAGTA
>SKOL01000010.1 GCA_007120055.1 Anaerobacillus sp. | reverse complement strand
TTATTGCCTTAGTAATTTTCGGACCGAAAAAGCTTCCAGAAATCGGTAGAGCGATGGGGCAAACGTTAAAAGAATTTAAAAAATCTACAAAAGAATTAACGAATGAATTTGAGGATGACGAGAAAAAGTCAACAAATGAAGCAAAAGCAGTAAAAACAGAAGAAAAGTAGGAAGTATATAAACTAGCTTAAGTTAGAGGTTGTTTTAAAATTGTTTAACAATTTTAGAACAACCTCTTTTTGTTTTTAATTTAAAACTTACGTAAAAAATGACATAAATTTGTAACAAATTCACCATAGTTTTTACATAATTTTTCTTAAAAGTCATAAAAATCACACAATAAAATATTATTTATTAAGGTATTCGAAGAATTTTTATGAATTCATGCTAATTTAGGAGGGGTTAAATGTCTCGAAAATACTGTCCGGACGAGTTTCCGATTACACTTTATTTAAATGGACTTGAGTTAGCTACATATCAACTAACAAAGGCTGATTTAAATGAGTGGACGGTAGGCTACTTATACTCAGAAGGTATTATAAATGGAATGAGTGACATAAAAAAGTTAACGATTGCTGAAGAGAAAGGAAAAGTATCAGTTGAGTTGTTTGATGATTTTGATTTTGAGGCGTTTACCGAAAAGCAAAAGTTTTTCACTGCAGGTTGTGGAAAGGGAGTAACATTCTTTTCAATGACCGATGTAAGAAAGTTTCCGAAAATAACTACAAACCAAAAGGTTCCACTGTCTTATTTACTAAAGAAGCGTCATGAATTTGCACAAAATTCACCGTTATACTTAGAAACTGGTGGTATGCATGGAGCTTGTATTATTGAAAATGATGGCAAGATGACCGTTCGCGAAGATATTGGTCGTCACAATGCAATCGATAAAGTTATTGGTTATGCAATCAGTAAAGGTCTCGATCCAAAAACGTTAATATTACTTACTACAGGGAGGGTCTCTTATGAAATGCTTTCGAAAGCTGCACGTTTAGGGGTTGGCTTAATTGGCTCAAGGACAGCAGCTACTAAACAAGCAGTTCAACTTGCAAACTTTTTACAAATTGAAATCGTCGGATATTTACGGGGAAAAATTGCGACAATCTACACGTCACAAGGAAAAGTTGAAAATGATTTAATGAGGACACTTGAACAAAAGTCTTAAAACAAAACTATGAAAGGGAGGTAAAAACATGCTTGCAAGATTGTTGATTGTATTGACGACCTTAATAGGTTTAGCTTTTGGAACCTATTGGGCCTATGAAGCATCAAGATTTTATGTTTTTCAATCGGGTTTTACAGGTTCTTCTACGTACAATTTATTATTTGAATCCGCAGTGTGGGCAATACCGATAGCAATTTTGTTTGGAATTTTATTAGGATCATTCGCCAAAAGGAAAGTAGTACCTTCTATTAAAAATGGAAAAGTGTTAAGACATGATGAAACAATGTTTTTTCAACATTGGGCCAATGCATTTGCAACCCTAATATTAATTGGTACTGGAATAGCTTTAGGATTCTTAATTTTTCCTAGGTTTGTCACAGAACCACAAAATATTGGTTTTGTGATGAATCTGCACTTTATAGGTGCTTGCTTATTTTTATTCGTAATATTTTTTCACGTTACAAAAAACATTTTATCTGGAGAAATTAAAGAAAACATGCCGAAAGCACATGATATTCCAAATGCCATCAATCATTATAAAGCGAAGTTTGGCTTTGGAAAACAACCAGTTGAAGGTAAATATCTAGCAAGTGAAAGGTTATCCTATCCAGCTTGGGGTGTCGTTATCGCTTTAATCATCCTAACAGGGTTAACTAAAGTATCGGCATATATTTGGAATATGCCAGAAGGACTAATGGCTGCAGCAACATTTTTACATGGGTTAGCTACGATCTTGATCATTTTCTTGTTAATTATACACGTAATTGCAGGGGCGATCATACCACCATCATGGCCGCTACTTAGATCTATGATTACTGGCTATGTGAAAGAAGATTATGTTAAATCCCACCATGTGAATTGGTATAAAGAAATCAAAGAAAACGAAGCACGAACGAAAAAATAAGTCTTTACTAGTTTAGTACATTAGATAGTAAAAGATAGATTGTCTGAGTATTAATTTAATAACTGAAACTGGAAAGGAGATAAATGACATGGCAAATGAGCCGAAAAATTCCTCAAGAAGGGACTTTTTAAAGATAAGTAGTGCCTCCTTAATTGGATTAAGCTTAGGTGCTCTATTCCCAGGAGTTAGATGGTTAGATGATGGTGTATATGCGATCCCTGCTTCGGAAGGTTATTTGTTAGTTGACACTAAGAAATGTGCTGCTTGTGTAACGTGTATGCTCGCATGTTCATTAACACATGAAGGCAAAGAAAACTTGTCCTTGTCTAGAATCCAGATAATACAAAATTCTTTTGAGGGATTTCCAAATGATGTTCAAATATCGCAATGCAGACAATGTACTTATGCTCCGTGCATTGAAGCTTGTCCTACTAGAGCTTTGCAAGCTGATGATGAGAATGGAAATGTACGTATAGTCTACACAGGGAAATGTATAGGTTGTCAAAGGTGTATCGAGGCTTGTCCATACGAGAGTAATAGAGTGATTTGGAATCATGAAAGAACATATGCACAAAAATGTGATTTGTGTGCGGATACTCCTTATTGGGAAGAAGATGGTGGCCCAAAAGGAAAACAAGCATGTGCAGCAGTTTGCCCAATGAACGCTATTACATTTACCAAAACAATCCCACAACAAAACGAACGTGGATACGATGTTAATTTAAGAAATAAACACTACGGGAATTTAGGTTTTCCAACTGATTAGATCATTAGTATAAAAATGTAGGACGGGAGGCTTATTTATGAAAGGTTATATGGGAAAAATCTTGCGTGTGAATTTAACAGAGAAAAAAATATCAACAATAGATACAAAAGACTACCAACAATGGGGTGGTGGTCATGGAATGGGTTCAGCTATTTTTTGGGATTTGGTTGAAGATAAGACTATTTCGGCTTTTGATCCGAAAAATGTTGTTACAATTATGACATCTCCACTCGTTGGTACATTAACCCCTTCTGCAGCTTCAAGAACTGAAGTACAAGGGATTGGACCGCAATCATGGCCTTATGAATGGTTTACTCGAAGTAACTTCGGGGGACGCTTTGCACCGATGTTAAAATACGCCGGTTGGGATGGTATCATTGTTGAAGGTAAATCGGAGTCACCTGTTTGGTTAGATATTCGTAATCATGACGTAAAAATTAAAGATGCAACAGGTTACTGGGGAATGGATACGTATGAAACACAACAAGAAATATGGGATGAAGTAAATAATGGAGAAGATTATGGAAACTGGAATCAAGTGGGAACGGGTAGAGATGGGGGAAGTAGCACGCAACGACCAGCTGTAGTTGCCATCGGTCAGGCAGGTGAAAATCTGAGCAGAATTGCATGTCTAGTCCACGATGCAGGAAATGGGGCTGGTCAAGGTGGATTTGGCGGTGTATTTGGATCGAAGAATTTAAAAGCTATTAGTGTAATTGGAACAGGGAGTGTAGAGGTAGCCGATCCAAACGCCCTCATGCAAGCAAGAATTTGGCTTAAAGAACAACATGGATACAATGTTGATAATCCATTAAGAGAATCACCAGTAGATAACTTTGCACTCTATGGAACGATCAATCGTTCACCAGGCTTTGGTCCTTTACTGTTGAATGTAACAGAGCCATCTAGGCCAAAAGGTTGTGTCGGTTGCTATATGAATTGTCGTAGAAAGACAAGTACTGGGAACAGTAATGAATCTAGTTGTGTAGAATCTTTATTCTATACATCAGATGGGCCAGAAGCAGCACATATTGCTACAGATTATTTACAAAAATATGGGATCAATGTGTACGGGATTTTACAACATGGTTATTTGAGAGATTTATATAAAATGGGAGTTTTAGGACCAGGGAAAGAAATTCACAGTGAACTACCTTATGAAAAATATGGGAAGCTAGAGTTTGCGGAAGCTCTAACAAGAGCGATTGCATACAGAGAAGATATTGGTGAGGATTTAGCAGAAGGGTTGCCGAGAGCGATTGAAAAATGGGGAAGATTAGAAGATATTGAAAGTGGTTTAATTAAATTGCCGAACTGGGGCTATAATGAGCACTATGATCCTCGATTAGAAGTAGAGTGGAGTTATGGTTCAATTCTAGGTGATCGTGACATCAATGAACACTGTTTAAACTTTTCTGTACATTGGCTACCACTTGTTTGCAATGCGATCGGTCAAGAACCAATCATATCTGCTGAAGATAATGTAAATACAGTGGCTAGCAAATTAGTTATATACGATGACCCAATGATGCTTGATTATAGTGAGGAAGGAATATATTCTGAAGCGAAAGCCAAAATGATTTCATGGCACCGTTACTATACTAGATTTTGGAAACAGTCAATGCTATATTGTGATTGGGCATGGCCATTCTTCGTTAATGCAAATGTACCTGATTTTAAAGGGTTTACCCCTGAAGGTGAACCTAAATTTTATAATGCAGTAACAGGTAAAAACATTACCTTTGAAGAAGGAATGGCAATTGGAAGAAAGATCTGGAATCTAGATCGAGCAATATGGATCTTGCAAGGACGCCATAGAGATCAAGAAGTATTTGCAGGGTACGTCTACGATGTTCCAACATCTGTACCTTATGAATTAACTGTTTTTGAAAATGGTAAGTGGATTTATAGTGATTGTCTCGGAAGGACATTAGATCGTCAAAAATTTGAGGATTGGAAAACGATGTATTTTGAACTAGAAGGGTGGGAACCTAGCTCTGGTTGGCCAAAACGCAGTACACTTGAGGAGATTGGACTTGGGTATGTCGCCGATGAGTTAGAAGCTAAAGGTAAGCTAGGAGGAGAGTAAATCTATGGTACTATCTGAAGTTACAGTTGAACTAGCAAAAAAACTTAAGCAAGAAGTTAGCTTCGAAGATCGTATTATCGGTACTATGATGAGTGGTGCTGGTGGTAATAATAGCGTTTCAATCTATAGTCTACAAGAGCTTGTTGATTTCCTGTTTGTAGATGAATACGTAAAGCTATTTCAAAAGGGAAAGTCTAAAATATCTTATATTAATTTAGAAGAAGTGGTGCATTGGATTGAGAAAGTATTTGGAGATACTGATTTGTCTAATGAAATTAATGAAGTAGTTAATAGTAACCAAAGTTATGTAACAAAAATTGAGGAAACATGTAATTTATTAAAAGACCGCTTGAAACAGTGTGATGAAGTATTAAATATGACTTAAAAAAGCAAATGAATAAAATTTAATAAACATTAAAAAAAGCAGGGGGCGTTTATCTTAATAGGAAACGTAACCCCTGTTATATTGTATCAGAAAGGAGCTTTCATTATGGCAACATTCCGGTTTATACACGCTGCAGATTTGCATTTAGATGCTCCATTTCAAAGCACTGAATTCTTTGATCGTCATTGGATCAATCGATTAAAACAATCAACTTGGAGTGCGTTCGATAATTTATTAGAATTAGCAATCGACAATAAGGTTGATTTTTTAGTGATATCTGGTGATATATTTGACAAAGAAAGTTACAGTATTAATTCAAAAGATAAGTTTTATAAAAATATACGTAGACTATCTAATCATCAAATACATACATATATTATTTTGGGTAATCATGATCTAGCGATTGATGCCCAAGAAATACGCACCATACTAGAAGATGATCCTTATATACATCTATTTTCCAATGAAAAGGTTGAAATGCTAACGCATAATAAGCATGGAAAAGAAATTGCTAAGATATATGGGCGTGGATTTTGGGAGGCTCCTCCTACAGAAAATCCAGCTCTTCAATATATAGAAACAGCTAGTCGTGATCATGATGAGATATTGAAAATCGCGGTAGCGCATGGACGTGTTGGAGAAGTTGATGAATGTCTGCCTTGTGCATCATATTCACTAAGAGATTTGAAAACTTCCAGTATCCATTATTGGGCAATGGGGCATATCCATAAAAGGAAAGTTTATATAGATGACGTACCGTTAGTAGTTAACCCAGGGAGAATACAAGGAACAAGTTTTGATGAACTTGATTCTAGGGGTTGCTATATAGTGGAGTGGACTGAGAAACAATTAGTTAATATAGAATTTCACTCTTTAGAAATGGTTCGGTGGGAAAAAATTAAATTTAACTTTAATGAGTATAAAATTAATACAGGTACAACCTTGGATGAAGTGCTGGAGATTATCCAACTACAATTAAAAAATCGGTTTAATGAAACAGGGAAACCGATCATCGGCCAATTAGTTTTAGAAGGGAAAACAGCGATGTATTCCAAGCTTAGAGAAGTAAAGTTGATTGAAAATATAAGGCAAAAATTATGTAATGAAAATGTTTTCGTTTTTGAAATTTTGGACCAAACAGTTCCTTACTTCAATAAAGAAAATTTAAATAGTGCTGATCTAATTTTAGAACAATTTATCTCAGTTATTGATGCAACGAAATGTGATGACCAATTATTAAGTGAATTAGAATCACATTTAAAAATTCTTTATAATGACCGTAAATTCCAACAAATTACCGGTAGAACACCTAATCAAAGGGGACGAGGTCAATGGAAAATAAAAAAAGTGAAACAAGATTGGCTCTTTTGGTTAGAACAAGCAAAAAAGCTAGGTATAGATAAACTTTTATTAATAGCAAAAAGTAAGAATACTAATGCCATTATATTGGAGATCGTAAATGGGCTAAGTACAGAGCAAAAAAGGTATTACGAAAAGAAGTCTGATAAAACAATTATTAACCAAATCATGAGTAACTATGAAGAGTTACAAAAAATCACATATGTAACAAGGCAGACAAATGACGATGGTCGAATAGATGATCTAAAGGTAAAGATTTCCCAGGTAGATGGAGAACTTTTTAATTCAGTAAAACAATGGACGTTGTACACAATGGCAAAATGGGCTTTTGAAAGGGTTGAAATTGATAAAAGAAATGGAGTTGTTATAAATGGCCATTGTACTCATTAATGCTCCTGTAACAAAAGTTAGTCCCCATTCAAAGTTAGCCATACCGCTAGGTTTAGCTTATATAGCATCTGTATTAATGCATGAAGGGCGCAGTGTAAAGGTAATAGATTTTAACGTCAGTGGTTTAAATATACGTCGAGTAGATAACATAGTTAAACGAAACCCAAAAGTAGTAGGCATCTCCGCACATACTGAAACGTATCCCAATGCTCTGATCATAGCAAAAAGGATTAAAGAGTTGGATAATCACATTAAAATTGTCTTAGGAGGACCACATGCATCAATCCTTCCAGAAGAAGTAGTAAAAGAAGCTGCTGTCGATTTTGTAGTTATTGGTGAAGGGGAAGCCACGATGTCAGAATTAGTTAACTATTTATTAGACGGCAAAGGTGAGCCTAAAGAAATTAAAGGAATAGGCTACAAGGATGTAGAAGAACAAATTCACATTAATCAACGTCGTGAACTCCTAGATCCAGATACTTTACCACATCCTGCCCGGGAGTTATTTGCATTAGAATTTTATCAAGAGAAATGGAATATCTCTACAGCTAGGGGGGGATGTCCGTATCAATGCCCATTTTGCTCAGCATCATTTATATGGGAAGGTCGTCGTAGACCTAGAAGCCCAGAGAGTATAGTAGGAGAGTTAAGGATATTATTTGAACAGCATGGAGCAACGTATACTTTTTTCTCGGAAGATCTTTTTACAGTCAATAAAAAATGGGTAATAAGATTAGTAGAACTAATAAATAAAATGGGATATCCGATTGAGTGGGGATGTGCAACTAGGGTTGATGTAGTGGATAATGATCTTTTAAAAGAAATGGCCAATGCAGGTTGTCGATCGATTCAATTTGGGGTTGAATCAGGGTCACAAAGAGTTTTAGATTCTGTCAAAGGAATCACAAAGGAACAAGTAGTAAATGTTATTAAAACTTGCAAGGAGTTAGGGATTAATGTCGCATCTTCGTTTATGATACCATTTCCACAAGATACGAAGGAAACGATAAGAGAAACAAAAGAGTTTATAAAAGAATTACATGATGCAGGGAGTATAATTTATATGTCCTACACTTCTCCTTATCCAGGAACCTATTTTTATGAAAAAAAAGAAGAGTTAGGAATTAAGATCCTTGCAGAGAAATGGGATGAGTTTGATGCTAAACATAATATAATAGAAACAAAGCATTTATGTAATCAAGATATTGAAAATCTAGTTAATGAAATTGTTTCATATACAGGGTTAGTAAAGCGAGCATAAAAACCAATTTCTTAATCTATTTTAAAAAGGAGTGAAGCAATGGAAGCAGGAGTTATTATTTTAGCAGGTGGTAAATCAAGTCGTATGGGAAAAAACAAAGCATTATTACCGATTAATGGAATCACTTCTATAGAACGAATTAAGAATAGTATTAGTCGAGATTTCCCAAATATTTTAATAGTTGCTAATGATGAAGAATTGTATCAATTTTTAAATGTCCCCATCATTGAAGATAATATTAAGGAAAAAGGACCTTTGGCTGGAATGCAAGCTGGATTAATGGCAGCTGAATATATGACGAACGTTTTTATTGCATGCGACATGCCTTTTATTTCATCGGAATTAGCGAAAGCTTTAGTTGAACGAAGTGATGGTTTTGACGCAGTTGTTCCTGTTATTAATGGAAAGCGCCATTTGTTATTTGCTGTTTATAAAAAAGAAGTTTTAAAAGCAATTGACGAATGTTTTAAAAATGATGAATTAAGTTTGAAACAATTAGTTGATCGAATTAAAGTTAATTATGTTACAGAAAAAGACCTTACGGAAGTGAGTGATCTCGAACAAGTTTTCTATAATATGAACCATCCATATGAATATGAAGATGCAAAAAAAATTGCGAAGAAAGATCTTAATTAAGACTTTTAGTGAATACGAACTTCTCTACAATAATTTTAAGGAGGGATCATATGTTAAGTAATATTGGAATTCCAGGTTTAGTTTTAATCTTAGTTATTGCCTTAGTAATTTTCGGACCGAAAAAGCTTCCCGAAATCGGTAGAGCGATGGGGCAAACGTTAAAAGAATTTAAAAAATCTACAAAAGAATTAACGAATGAATTTGAGGATGACGACAAAAAGTCAACAAATGAAGCAAAAAAAGAAGAAAAAAAGGGTGTGTAACTAGCTTAAGTAAGGCAAGCGAGAAATCATTTACTTTACTAAAGTAGGGATTCGATGAATGATATTATTAGCGCAGTAAAAGAAGGTATTACATTTGTGTAAAGTGAATGAGGGTGTCCCATAAGGGTCAGCACGCGAAAGACAATAAATATAGACGTACTAATTAGACGTTCGTCTGTAATTAATGTTTGCAGTGTTTGACACTATTGATGGGACACCCTCATTTTTTTGTACAAATTGCTTAAAACTTCTTATATTTTCTCAACATTAACGGCTTGTGGACCTCGGTTACCTTGTTCAACCTCAAAGCTAACACTTTGCCCTTCATCTAATGATTTGAAACCATCACCTTGAATTGCAGAAAAATGAACAAAGACATCATCTTCCCCTTCAACTTCAATAAATCCAAATCCTTTTTCTGCATTAAACCATTTTACTTTACCTTGCATTAAAAAATTCCTCCTAAATCATACCTTAATATTTCCATCTATCGTATTTATTTTTTAATCATTCTCATGTGCTTTTATGCACAACACGAATTCATAACGACTAAATGATAAATGGTCATTGATAATTTTTCCTAAAGCTCAGGAAAATATTCACTTATTTTTTAGTTGGTTAGAAAGTTGGAAGGTTAGAAAGTGGAAAGTTGGAAAGAAAACTCCCAACATCTACGTACATATTAATTGATGATGGAATGAAGTCATGAACTTTTGTATGAAAATAAAATGACGGTCGACTTTTCCGAACAAGCCTCTAAAGTCGGTACGAGTGCTCCTGCGGTTACTCGTCGCAAAGCAGCACGATAAATTTGCTAAGAAGTATCACAAGGTGCGATTGAGGTCAGTAGCTTTACAGCGAAGTGAGGGGAAATTGACCGGAATTTTTTCATATTAGATAGTGACGATAAATCGTCATAAACGTTTGTATGTAAAAAGAGATTTTATTTTTAATTTTAGCCACCAAGAATAGATTTTTTCTTTTCTAAAATAATAAGAGTAAGAATTCCAGTGAGGAAATAGGTGAAGGCTCGCACTTACAAATTGAAGTTAATGCAACTTTAATTAAGTGAATTTCATAATTACCTAAAATGACCATATAAAGTTATATGTAGTTCCGGACGGTTTAACGCAACTACATATAGATACTTAATGGCGACAATATTGAATTATGAAATTCATTAAATTATTTTTTTAATGAATTTTTCTAAAGAGGGGCGAGTTTTTTTATGGAAAAAAAGCAAACGTGGGAACTTGTGTCGGTAGCGTCTATTCCTTTAGTTATGACTCTTGGGAATTCCATGTTGATTCCGGTACTTCCGACGATTGAAAAAAAACTTGGTATAACTGCTTTACAAAGTAGCTTAATTATAACGGTGTACTCAGTTGTTGCAATTATTTTAATTCCTATTGCAGGATATTTATCGGATCAGTACGGGAGAAAAGTAATAATTATTCCGAGTTTAATTATTGCAGCGATAGGTGGATTAATTTCAGGCTGGGCGTCATGGCAAGTTAAAGATCCATACAATTTAATAATAATAGGGCGGTTGCTCCAAGGTGTTGGTGCGGCGGGTGCCGCTCCAATTGTTATGCCTTTAGTAGGTGATCTTTTTCAAGATGAAAGTGATGTCAGTAATGGGTTAGGTGTCATTGAAACGTCAAATACGTTTGGGAAAGTGTTAAGTCCAATATTAGGTGCGGCATTAGCGGCAATGGTTTGGTTTATGCCCTTTTTTGCATTTCCTGTTTTTTGTTTAATTTCGATATTAATGATGAACTTTTTAGTTTCAACACCACCATTGTCAACAACACCACCAAAATTAGAGGCTTTTATTAGGTCATTAAAATATATTTGTAAAAACGAAGGTCGTTGGTTGTATGCTGTTTTTGCCATTGGCTGTATTTGTATGTTTGTCCTTTTCGGTGTCTTATTTTATTTGTCAACAATGCTCGAAGAACAACATAATATTGATGGGATTAAGAAGGGGATTATTTTGGCGATCCCGTTAGCAGCTCTTTGTTTTTCATCGTTCATAACGGGGAAAGCAATAGGGAAAGAAAAGCAAAAAATGAAAATAGTAACAACCGTTGGCTTAATCATTTTAACGATAGCCAACTTTTCCGTTGCCTTTACGAAAGATATATACGTTTTACTTACCGCGATGTTTGCTTCTGGTTTAGGAATTGGCTTTGCCTTACCTAGTTTAGATGCTTTAGTAACTGAAGGTATTGAAAAGGCGCAACGAGGGACGGTCACTTCGGTCTACAGTAGTATGCGTTTTGTTGGGGTTGCTCTTGGCCCACCGGTTGTTGCCGTGTTAATGAAAGCTTCACATTTTACCTTATTTGCTGTAATTACTTTTGTAAGTTTGGTGTCGGTTTTAATTACCGTTAGTTTTATTAAACCTTCTGAGGACGAATGAATAACTTTAAATTTAAATATGCAATGTACTTGCGTTTTTTCTACTAATGGTGTGTATAATAGAAAAAATATAAGGGAGATAGGAGTGTCATTTGTTCTGTTGCAAACTAAAAATTATACGTTTTTTGATTTTTATAAAAATAAAGTTGAATTGTCATTTGAAAAAGATTATTTCTCGAAACAGCCTAAACATGTCTGGGTGATTTGTAAATATAAAGAAGAGTGGCTCTTGACCCGTCACGAAGATCGCGGCATTGAATTTCCTGGGGGAAAAGTTGAAGATGGAGAAACCGCAGATGAAGCCGCTGTTCGTGAAGTGTACGAGGAGACCGGAGGCATCGTCGAAAACCTTGTGAAAATTGGTCAGTATAAAGTTACCGCAAGAAAAGATGTTGTTATAAAAAATATTTACTTTGCGAAAATCTCAACGTTAAAAGAAAAAGATCATTATTTTGAAACCGCTGGACCTGTTTTGTTAAAAACACTTCCTAAAGAGATAAAGCAAGATAAACGTTATAGTTTTATTATGAAAGATGGTGTTCTTACCAATAGTTTACAATGGTTAGAAAGGCACCGAGAAGAACTAAGTATTTAAAATTTAAAAAAACTCGGAAATGGTTTAATGGTTATAAACTCCCACCTCAACGCGTAGCGTAGGTGGGAACTTTTAATTAGGTGGAGTCGAGACTCCACCTGATTTCTCGCTGTTTCAGCTTGCTGAAACGAGTTCGCTTTACTGTAGTTGTTTCATTAGTTTCCGCTCTAGTAACTCTACGCCTTGATACATAACTGTTGCAAGGACGGCAATAACTAACAAACTCAAAATGACAAGGTTGAAGTTAAATACTTGGAAACCATAAATGATCATATATCCGAGTCCTTGTTTAGAAACGAGAAATTCCCCTACAATGACACCTACCCAAGACAGGCCGACGTTAACTTTTAATGTTGAGATGATCGTCGGTAATGTCGCAGGTAAAACGACGGAAGTAAAAGATTGTGGTTTCGTCGCACCGAACGTCTGAACAACCTTTAAATAGTTTTCATCGACATTTTTAAAAGCATTGTATACGACGAGTGTCGTAATAATAACTGATATCAATGCCCCCATCGCTATAATCGACGAGTACCCTGGTCCTAGGCCGACGATTAATATGGGCCCTAAAGCAATTTTAGGCATCGAGTTTAAAACTACAAGGTAAGGATCTAAAACTCTTGATAAAAACGGCGACCACCACAAAATGGCTGCGATAAATGTTCCGATGACCGTCCCTAATATAAATCCTGCGATCGTTTCAAATAAAGTGACTGATGCGTGAGTAAGTAAGCTACCATCTTGGATTTTTTCTAAAAATAAATTCCATACCCTCGAAGGCATACTAAACAATAGTGGATCTATCCAACGCATTCTTGAGGCAATCTCCCATGATGCCAAGAAAAAAATCAATATACTTAGTTGGCAAATAATAATTTTAATTTTTTCGATACGTTTTTTATGCTTATACTGTTCATGAAGCTCAGATATTTTCTTCTTCAAGGCTCTCCAACTCCTTCCATATATGTTGAAAGAGCTTATTGTATTCACTATGGTTGCGCGCTTTAAATGGTGCTAATTGACGTAAGACTTCAGGTACGTCAAAAACTTGGTGAATTGTTCCCGGGCGAGCTGAAAGTAAAATAATTCGATCAGACATCGCGATCGCTTCCCCAATATCATGAGTCACTAAAATCGCTGTTTTCTTTTGTTCTTTAAGCGTTAATGAAACGAGGTCTTCTAACTTTAATTTCGTTTGATAGTCTAAAGCAGAAAACGGCTCATCTAATAAAAGTAGTGAAGGTTCCGTAGCTAACATGCGAACGAGAGCGACACGCTGTCGCATTCCACCGGACAGTTGACTCGGATAATCTTTACGTTTGTCTAATAGCCCCATTTTATCTAATAAAGATAAGGCGTTCTCTCTTGTAGTTTCATTTAGTTTTTTCATCGTTTTTAAACCGAGTGTAATATTTTGTTCAATCGTAAGCCATGGAAATAAATAATCTTGTTGAAGCATATAACCGGTTTTCGGTGATGGACGCAATATTTGCTGCCCCTCAATATTAATCTCTCCGGTTGTCGGTTGGAAAAGGCCGGCGATCAATGATAGTAATGTCGTTTTACCACATCCACTTGGCCCAATTAATGAAACAAATTCCCCATCTTCAATAGAGAGTGAAATATCTTTGAGGGCGGTTGTTGCAGCTTTTTTAGTAAAAAATGTTTTATCGACATTATTAATTTTTACGATAGACACAGCAAAACCCTCCCTTTTATTAGTAGTTTGAGTTAAGAGTGAAGAGCTTCTAGTGTTGAGTTAAGAGTGTTGAGTGTTGAGTTGTTGGTAGCCTCGCTCCGTAGCTCTTTTAGCTCAAGTGTGGTTGAAGCAATCTCTGCTGTAAAAATAGACAACGAAGCGTTACTCACACAACTCAAAACTCCTCACTCAAAACTCAAAACTACTCCATTACTTTCTCAGCAATTTCTGTATTAACTAATTCTTCATACGGAACTGTCATTGGTAATTCTCCGGCTTGCTCCATGATGGTATGAAGGTTTTCCCACGCTTCCTCTTTAATTCTTGGAGTAGTAGCGTATGAACCTTGAGATTTATAATTTTCCACGACATATTCGATGACTTCAAGGGAAGTATCGCTAAAAAACGGTTGAATTGATTTTGCGATTTCCTCAGTAGAACTTTCTTCAACCCATTGTTGTGCTCTATATAAAGCTTTTGTGAATCGCTCGAGGACATCGCCATTTTTATCAATGTAGCTTTGTTTTGCCATAAAGCCAGTGTAAGGAACTGTCCCAGACTCAACGCCGAATGAGGCTACGATGTGGCCAATCCCATCAAGTTCAAATTGTGTTGCCGTCGGTTCAAAAAGTTGAACATAATCACCAGTGCCTGAAGCAAAGGCGCTAGGAATATTACCGAAATCAATGTTTTGTATTAAATTTAAATCTCCGTGAGGGTCAATTCCATGATTTCTTAATACATGCTCACCAACCATTTGTGGCATCCCACCTGTGCGCTGCCCTAGGAATGTGCTACCTTTCAACATATCCCAATTAAAATCATCGATAGGCTCTCTAGAAACTAAAAACGTTCCGTCCGTTTGTGTTAAAGCTGCAAAGTTAATTGGTGGATCATTGGCATCTTGGGCATAAACGTAAATAGATGTTTCAGCACCTACAAGGGCAACGTCAGCTCCATTAGCTAGTAACGTCGTCATCGTTGTGTCCCCACCCCACGTCGTCGTTAAATCAATTTCTATTCCTTCTTCTTCAAAGAAACCTTCAGAAATTGCTACATATTGTGGAGCGTAAAAGATGGAACGTGTAACTTCCGCTAAACGTACTT
>SKOL01000566.1 GCA_007120055.1 Anaerobacillus sp. | reverse complement strand
TTGTATTTTTATAGAATTATTGTAAAATTAAAATGTAGAAAAATTTTCAACGCATATATACCACTCGAAAGGAAGTGAATTATTTTTGTTGAATTACACAGAATTACCTACTAGAAAACTACTAGGAGAAAGTCAACTACTCTTTCAAATTGAACAAGTAATTTCAAGTGAACCTTCATTTTTAATGAATCTTTACGGGGAGCAGGGAACCGGAAAATCTACCATTTTAAATTTGTTAGAAAATAATAATAAGATTACAAATACTAACTTTGTTCTATGTGACAACTTTTCTAACACATTTGAAAATCAATTAGCGAACATATCTGAAAGGATGTTCTATTATTAGACAATATTGATGATCAATTTTCTCGAGAAGCATTTAAACATATATTAATTAAACTCTATTCACATCATAGTTCAATGAAGATCATTTTTGTTACTAGAAATAAATTCTACGTTGAAAACATCCCAGGAATAAAAAGTTTTAATTTCGAAACTGGTAACCGTGTATTTACATATGAAGAATTTAAAGCCTTTTCATCTGAACGCTACTTCCAAAATAAAGAAATCCCTTTATTAATTTGTAAAAACATGTACCTTTTAGCAAGTTACACAAAAAATTTCAAATTATTCGAAATGATTATGTACGAGTTGTACAATGATAGCAATAATAATGAAGTAATTACACAAAGAAAATTAGTGAATATCATTACTAATTCACAAATGTATAGACGTTTAAAAAGTGAATTAATAATAGAGCTTAATAACGAACAGACAAATGAGTATTTATTTGTACTTAGACTTAAAGATAAAATTGAAAAATTAAGAGATTTATTAATTAAATACTACCCAGAAGAACAGTTAATTTTTGAAGTAATGAAAAATCAGTTTAGTTCAAGTTTTATAGAAGAGACTTTTAATTTAGACATTTCTTACAATGATAAACTATTAAACATTTGTATGTCTTTTCACCCTATCGAACTTCTTGTACGTTTATTAGGACCAAGAGATATCATTCTTGAGTTAGCTAATCGTGATATTGGTGAAGCTGTCTTTACTTATTCTATTGAGGAAAAAGCTAAATTGATTTTAAAATCGATTGGAATGAATATACTAGATGCCCCAAAAGGGCTTGACTATCTTATCTTAAGAATTAATAGTAATTTCAAACAAATCAATATCGATAATTATAAAGAAATGAGTAAAGAGTATTTAATTGGACTAGGTATTTCATGCTACCAAGAATTAGAAGTTTTACTATATGAAATGGTGAATTTCTACGCAACTTACTTCTCTGGTTCATTTTCAAAATTTATCAAACTATATAATCAACATAATTCTCAAAATAAAATATTTGAGAAGAGGGTTACTTTTGGTCAATATATTGCTTTATTGTCATTTATTAACCGTATTAGTCAAACAGAGGAATTTCAACTAAAGACGATGAAATTAGATAGAAATATAGTTATCTCTAAGAAGTGGATTATTCAACTTGAAGAGTTATCCTCTTTAAGATCTTTTTATTCTCATTCCCAAAAGTTCCAATCTTTTGATATACCTTATAAAACTTATTCAAACAAAACAATAGAATTATACCAAAAAACAATTAAATTACTTAATGACTTAAAAGAGTTAAATATTTTCCCTGAAGTGATAAAAATTAAACAGATTATTTTTGATGAATTCGGCAGACGCCTCTTTGTTGCAACTAATTGGCAACAAAATGAAATTCGATTTAGTTTATCCAACCAAATTGACAATGTCGATATTTATTCTCACTATTATATTTTGCGTAAAAAACAACATATTTCGATCAACCCGATCTTAATTCCTAGATTCTTTGAAGAACCGCTTAAAAAGTTTGATGGTGGAAGCTATGATAAATCTTCAGACACCCAAGCAAAACAAGGCTCCTCACTGATTAATCAAGTAATTATTAATGACAATGAAAGAATCCTAGACATTGGTTGTGGAAACGGTAGAACGACAATAGAACTATTTCGAAAAACGAAACTTCAATAATCGATGCCTTTGACCTTTCTGAAAGTATGATAAAAACTGCTATTGAAAACCGTAATAATGAAAAGATCGCCGAAACAAAGATTAACTTTTTTACGTTGGATGGCATGAACTTAAACGAAAAAGATAAGTACAATTTGGTGTTTAGCAATGCAACACTACATTGGATGGTTGATAGTCACGAGATGTATACAAATATTTATCGCTCACTAAAGTTTGGAGGACGGATTGCTCTGCACCAGGGCGGAAGCAATTGTTATCGAGGGTTACATGATCTTGTTAAAGAAGCCATTGAAGCTCTTGATTACCAAATGTACTATACAGGATGGAAATATCCAGTTTACTATCCAAAAAAGCAGGAGTATGAAGAGTTGTTATCTTCCATTGGGTTTAAAAATATAAAAGTTGAAAGTGTTGAAACCGATGGATCAGAATACCCTCACCTTATAGAAAATTTTAAAAATGCTGGTATGCTACCCTACTTAGGAAGACTTCCTGAAAATACTCATCGGGAAAAATTAACACAAAAGTATTATGAATTATCCAGAATCAAAAAAGTAGATCAATATACACATAGATTGTTTGCTTTTGCGAGTAAATAAGATCATTCTATATTTGCCATTTAATAATTTTGGAGGATGTTTAAATTGACAATTAAAATTAGTTACGTTGACAAACTAAGTAATAATAAAACGTCTGATGAAGTGTGGAGCATATTATGTGAGGTTGATAATGAGTTTGTTCCTTCTCTATCTGCTAGAGAAAGTTCATTTCAAAATCAGCTACAACTTGAAAAAACTAAAAACGGAGAAATAAATCCTCATTCATACTTTAAAGAAACTTTAAAACAAGATTTTATCTTAGCTATTGATACAACTACAAATGAAGTTGTTGGGTTTATGACATTTATCAATAATTATTCGTGTAAAGAATTGGATCATTATTCGCCTAGTAATTATATAACTACTATTGCAGTATCTAAAGCTTATCGTGGAAAGGGAATAACGAAAGACCTTTATCGTTTCTTATTTGATGGGGCCATTCCTGTAAATAAGCAGAATAAATTTATCACGACTAGAACTTGGTCAACAAATTATTCTCATTTAAAAATTTTAGAACAATTGAAATTCCAGGTTGCCGCCACTTTAACTAACCACCGCGGTCAAGATATTGATACAATTTATTTTGTAAAGCATATATAGAAATATAGAGCAATTAAATATTCTAGATAGCTTTTACTTTTGAGCTTTTTATACTTAAGTATAAAATACAGTTTAGGGACTCCCATATTTTCGCCATACCATTTGGAGTCCCTTTTCCATTTTACTTTAAGTAAAATATTCAATTTTAGCATTAGGAAAAAATTTACCTATATATTCTTCAATTTTGTTCTTTAGTTCAACACTTTCTTCGTTATTATAAACATATTTCCCTCTTCCATATTTCCCCCATTTATACTTTCGTTCCTCTTCATTCATTTCTAGTTTTGATTTTGGGTATCTCTTTAAAATAGTTCGTTTCGCTGTTTTCGTAAAACGATGTTGGATCAATTCAAATGTTAAATTTTTCGTTGCATAAGTCGGTAAAGTCGCTTCGAGCCTTTCGAATAGTTCTAAATAACCTTCTTGCCATTTTTCATGACGATAAAGAGGAGCTAATATGAACCCTAATGGATAGTGTGCTTTTGCTACCTTCCCTGCTGCTTCAATCCGTTTTTCAAAAGAAGAGGTTCCGGGCTCAAAGTTTTTAATCACATAATTTGAGTTTAAGCTAAACCTAAACCGGGAATGGCCGTTATGTTTTGCGTCTAACAAGTGATCGACATGATGATATTTTGTCACAAATCGAAGTCGACCTAAATCTGTTTGACCGAAAAATTCAATTGTATTTTTTAGCGAATGTGTTAAATGATCGATCCCTACGATGTCTGACGTACACGCTGCTTCGAAACGTGTAATTTCAGGTTCACGTTCTTTAATGTAATTTGTAGCAGCCTCAAAAATTTCTTCTAAATTTACGTACGTGCGAATATATGGTTTATCGCCCATCGTTGTTTGTAAATAGCAATAATGACAGTGTCCCATGCAGCCAGTTGCAAGCGGAATGGCATATTCTGCAGATGGCTTTGACGTATCAAACTTTAACGTTTTGCGAACACCGATAACGAGAGTTGATTTTGCATTACGGTATTTTTGATTTTCATTTTCGCCTGGTATGTTCCTCACTTGATTATGTGAAGTCGTCTCTCTTATTTCGATTCCTAACTTTTCAAATTTATCTTTTAGTTCAATCCCTAACGGATAATCCAACGCTCTAGGTTCTATATAAACAAGTTGTGGTAAGAACGGTTCCATTTTATCACCTCTTTTTATTCGTAACGTTAGTGTGTGCAAACACCTCTAAAAGATGAAGAA
>SKOL01000577.1 GCA_007120055.1 Anaerobacillus sp. | reverse complement strand
GTAATCCTTTTATTATGCTTGGTGTTGGACCGGTTGCGGTGTTCCTCATTGAATATCGATTTAATCGAAAAGGAGCAAAGCCTAAGGAACGCATTAATACGTATGTAACAAATGTAGCGATAGTCGCTTTATATGCGTTATTAATCTTGCTTATTGGCTGGCAAGCATTTGTAATGATCCAAGGACCAATCTTTTTCTTATCGGGTTTACTAGGTATTTGGTTGTTTTACGTCCAGCACCAGTTTGAACACTCTTATTTTGAACATGAAAATGAGTGGAGTTATGTACAAGCTGCTGTAGAGGGAAGTTCTTATTATCAGCTGCCAAAACCGTTACAGTGGCTAACTGGTAACATCGGCTTTCACCATGTTCACCATTTGAGTCCAAGAGTCCCAAACTATCACTTAGAAAAAGCGCATAACGAAACGATCCCTCTTCAAAAAGCAACAACGGTTACGCTCCGAACGAGCTTAAAATCGCTAAGCTATCGCCTTTGGGACGAAGAAAATAAAACGTTTGTTAGTTTTAAAGAATTAAAAGGTTATAAAAGTAACACAATTGAACGCATCGGTGAGCAATGTAATGATAATGACATTGAACTTGCGAGGAAAATCAACTAAGCTATATACTACTAGTAAGTGTGACAGTTAGGATAGGGATGACAAATTTCATCACCGCCAAACCGTATCACCATTCATTCATAAAAAATTTCAGCAAAAAGGAGGAGGTAGAAGATGACTAAATTAAGACAAAAATTTCGTGAACACACAGGGCTTAGCCCTTATGTTTGGATTGTCTTCTATATCCTTCCTTTTTACTTTATTTTTCAAACATCAGCTACGGCACATACAGTATTTGGTATTATCATGGTTGTCGGGTTCTTCATATGCTATGTGCTATCCTTTATTTCTAAAGGGTGGCTTGTCTATTTTTGGACGAGTGTCCAAATTGCGATTTCAACAGCAATGAGTTTGAAATTTGGCTATATTTATTTCTTTCTCTTTTTAGCATTTTTTATCGGGAACTTAAAAAATCGAAAGGCCTTTATTATTTTATATATTATTTTACTTATCACGACACTTTCGACGATTTATTATGGTTTCGTAACTGTGCATAATCGTGTTTTAGTCACACAACTACCGTTTGTTGTACTTAGTTTGATGGCAGTTATTCTTTTGCCGGTTAGCACTTATAATAAAAATAAAGAAGATGTCCTCCAAGGAAAATTAGAGGATGCTAATAAACGAATTTCTGAGCTTGTTAAACTAGAAGAGCGCCAAAGAATTTCTCGCGACCTACACGACACTCTTGGACAAAAGCTTTCATTAATAGGCTTAAAAAGCGATTTAGCAAGTAAATTAGTTCATAAAAATCCAAATCTCGCTCGCCAAGAAATTAAAGATGTCCAAAAAACAGCACGAATTGCCCTGAAAGAAGTTCGTGAAATGGTGACGGAAATGCGTGGCACGAAGTTAGAAGACGAAATTTATCGAGTGAAACAGATTTTAAATGCTGCTCAAATTCAGTTTACTTTAAAAGGAAACCCGAAAGTATTTAATATTTCATTAATTGCTGAAAATGTCGTTAGTATGTGTATAAAAGAAGCAATTAATAATGTTGTAAAACATAGTCAAGCTACCTCTTGTTCACTCATTATCGAGCAGTCAACGACAGAGTTTCTTGTTAAAGTTATCGATAACGGAGTCGGTATCTCGGGACCTCTTTATGACTTGCGTGGTAATGGTCTTCAAGGAATGAAGGAACGACTTGAATTTGTGAATGGGTCTTTAGAAGTTATTTCTCACAAAGGAACAATGTTAGCTATTAAAGTGCCAAATGTTTCTAAACAATCGGAAAAGGGGGATAGTCGATGATTAAAATTGTCATTGCTGAAGATCAAAAAATGTTATTAGGCGCACTTGCTTCTTTGCTTGATTTAGAGGATGATATGTCAGTTGTCGGCAAAGCAAATAATGGGACAGATGCAGTGAAACTTGTTAATAAGCATCAACCAGATATTTGTATCATGGATATTGAAATGCCAGGACTAAGTGGTCTTGATGCCGCTGAACAATTAAAAGATTCAAGTTGCAAAGTTATTATTTTAACCACATTTGCTCGCTCTGGCTATTTTGCTCGAGCTGTGAAAGCAGGTGTTCGTGGCTATATGTTAAAAGATAGCCCGAGCGAAGAGTTAGCAAGTGCGATCCGAAAAGTGATGGAAGGGCGCCGCATTTATGCATCAGAGTTAGTTGATGAAGTTTATAATGAAGAAAATCCATTAACCGAACGTGAAAGCGAAGTGCTTGTTTTAATGTCTGAAGGTAAAAGTACTAAAGATATCGCAGGACAGCTTTTCATCACAACAGGCACTGTTCGCAATTACGTCTCTTCGATTTTAGACAAACTAGATGTTAGTAATCGGATCGAAGCAATTACCCGGTTTAAGGAGAAGGGCTGGTTTAAATAAAGGGTTTATGTTGTCGTTTTTTATAATATTGGATATTTAATAAGTGTTGAAAAGCGATCCATTTTGTATGGAGCGCTTTTATTATTTGAAAATATTAATTATAATGAAAATAAAAATAGGATGTGTCGTTATGCCTTTAAAAACGATCATAATTACTAGTCTAGTATTCATTATATGTGTTATCACCCCTTATTTTTTAGCAGAGTTTTTAATTAGAAAAGGGGGAGATGATGACGTTGTTTGAACCATTTTATTATTTAGGGTTCTTTTTTATTTATATTATTGTCATTTTATATCTCGGGAAAGAAGGTATAAATCGTTCGGAAACAGTAAGTGATTATTATGTAGCAAGCCGTTCTTTAGGAATTTTTTTAAGTATTTGCACGTTTTCTGCTACTTGGTTTAGTGCCGCTTCAATGCTTGGGATTCCCGCTCTTATTTATGAAAATGGATATTCAATTATTTTTACAACCGTTATATGCTGGTTTCTCGGCTCTATTTTTTTAATTTTAATGGCAAAAAAATTACGAGAATATGAGATTTTGACGATCCCGGAGTTTTTCTATAAAAGGTATAATAGTAAAAGTTTACAAGTGTTAACGAGTGTTGTTTTAATTGTTAGCTATATACTTTATATTGCAATCCAAATTCGTGGTTTCGGTATAGTGGTTTCATATATGTTAGATATTCCGTATACTGTTGCAGTTGTATTCGTCTTTATGTTTCTTTTGTATACGACATATGGAGGGCTTATTTCAGTTGCACGGACAGATGTATTCAACTTTTTTCTTATAATTACCGGTATTTCTATGGCTACATATTATGTACTTCAACATACAGGGGGATTTTTATCCATTCATACTTCAATTATTGAGACTCAAAAAAATGAGGAAGTCGTGAGATTGTTTACACTATTCCCAGAAGGACTTGGAACAATCATTATTTTCATTAGTGCGTTTTTCTCACTTGGGCTTGGTTTAGCAGCAAACCCTCAATATGCAGTAAGATTATTATCTGCTTCTTCAACGAAAGTAGCGATCCGTATGGTTGGCTTGAGTACTTTAATTTTAGGAATTGTCTATGCGGCTACAATCGTTATCGGCTTTGGCTCAATTGTTATATTTGAAGAGAGAGTTTTTACTGATAGTGATGAGTTACTGCCTTTATTAATTCATGAAGTTTTTGATTCGCCACTTAAAGGTTGGATTTTAATGAGTATTGTTGCAGCATGTGTTTCAACGGCAAATTCACAATTACTAATTCTTTGTAGCAGCTTTGTATATGATTTTTATGAGCGCTTAGCGAAAGGGAAGTTAGGAGAACGTCAGCGGTTGTCATTGAATAAATGGTCAGTTGTTATTTTTTCATTTGGCTCACTACTTGTTGCGTTACGACCGCTAAGTGAACTTGTTGCTTTTAGTGGGCAAATATGGGGAATAATTGCCGTAACGTTCTTTTTTCCACTTTTTGGAGGGTTGTTTTTGAAAAATGCAACTCGAAAAGGTGCTATGTATTCGATTGGTGTAGGATTAGTTTGCTATAATATTTGGTTGTTTTTAATTCCTGATTCACTGCAGTTTTATATTCAGCCAGTTGTACCATCATTAATTATTTCTGGACTCGTATTTGTCATGCTACGACGTAAGGGAGAGTTTAAATCGTGAAAATAAAGCATTCAATTGAAAGAAAGATGCTCACTTCATTTATACTGGTTGTTACTATTCCTATTATCGTGACAGGGATCATCTCTTATTGGTTTGCTTTTTCATCTTATAAAAACCAACTTCTTCAAAAAGGAGAGGATGAAGTCTTACAAGTCGTTGCTGTCTATGACTATCTCATCACGAATGGGACCACTAAAGAAAATGCCTATGAAAAAGTAAATTTGATGAAGAGAAATGATCATCTTCAATTAATACGAGATCATGAAATAAGTGAAGAAGGTTGGTACCTTCAAAATAGTAGATTTACTACATCTGAATGGGTTTATTCCAAAGCAGGTATTGATGGGACAGCCTTTATATTGCCGCTATCAATGACGTTATGGACGAACGAACTGTTACAAATTCAAAAATACACAATTATCGTCGTAATGATTGCTGTTATTATAGCTGTTCAAAGTACAGTTTTACTTTCACACCATTTATCAAAGCCGATTCAAAAGTTAGCAGACTATTGTCGTGAAATAGGAGAAGGGAAAAAAGCTAACTTACCAATAGAATATGTAGAAGACCGCGAAGATGAAATTCGAGTGCTTGGTGATCATTTAGGAGATATGGTCGACACTTTATCTAAGAAGCAACAATATTTAGAACGTTTAAAGACATTTCAAGAGCAAATTCTAGCTAGTACGTTTATTGGTGTTTATACAAAAAAGTTTACGGATCAAACCATTTATCGAAATGATCGATGGAAAACGCTTTGCAAAAATAGCCCCGAGCTTGAACAGCGAATGGAAGAGTGGGTAGAAAAAATGTTATGTTCAGACGCTGAACCAATGCAATGGACATTTCAAAATCAGGGGAAAGAACAAACATTCTCAGTACGGCAAGTTCCTCTAATTTCCAAAAAAAATGAAGTGATTGGTGTTCTTGGGACGGCAGAAGATGTGACGGAAAAGGTTCAAGTTGAAAAACGAATGGAAGTATTACACCGGTTAGCTTCGATCGGGGAATTAACTGCACAAATTACCCATGAAATTAGAAACCCGTTAGCAGGAATGAAGACGACATCCCAAGTACTAAAAAAGAGGTTAAACCTTGTAGATGAGGATAAGGAACTGTTTGCACTGTTAGAAGATGAAATTAATCGCCTAAACGAGTCATTATCTAAAATGTTAAATTTTGCTCGGCCAAAGCAAGCAAAGAAACAAAGGGTTAATGTTAAAAAAGTGACTTTAGAAATAGGATCTATGTTAAAAAAAATTTTTGAAGATCGAAATATTAAGATCGTCTTAGCAGTAAATGAGTTTCAATATGTTTTTGTCGATGAAGATCATTTGAAGCAAATATTACTTAATCTCTTACTAAATGCGATTAATGCTATTGAGAGTGAAGGAACAATTCGCATTACTGTTAAAAATATTTCAGAAAAAGTAGAAGTTTCTATTATTGATAATGGTAAAGGAATTGAAAAAGAGCATATATCAAAAATCTTTTACCCATTTTTTACGACAAACACGAAAGGAACGGGGTTAGGTTTAGCGGTTGTTGAACAGCTGTTAGTGCAAAATAATGGGGAAATAAAAGTAGAAAGTGAAGTGGGAAATGGTACGGTCGTAAAAATATTGCTAGAAGGGAACGGTTAAAGTGGAGAAACGCATATTGATTATTGAAGATGAACAAGCGATACGGCTTTCATTAAAAGCAGGATTGCAAGATTGTAGTTATTATGTACAAGCGGTAGATACGCTAGAAAAAGGTGAAAGCGAGATCGAAATGTTTCAACCACATGTAGTATTACTAGATGTACGCCTACCAGACGGGAACGGCCTTGAGTTTTTATATGAGATGAAAGAACGATGGTTTCATATACAAGTAATAATTATGACGGCCTATGATAGTCCAGATTCTATTATGAAGGCAATAAAAGGCGGAGCCTGTGAATTTATTAGCAAACCTTTCGATTTTCAAGAACTTGTTGAACAAGTAGATAAAGCATTTGAGAAAATTGAGCGACTAGAAGATGTATTCAATAAAGCTGAGACTGACTTAGGTGAACGACTGGAAGAACAAACATTCATAGCAAAGTCAAAGCAAATGCAAAATGTTATTAAAAAAGTTGCATTAGCGTCTACAACAGATACAACGGTATTAATTCAAGGAGAGACAGGTACAGGAAAAGAAGTGATAGCAAGACTAATCCATCAAGAGAGCCTTCGCGCTACAAAACCGTTTATGGCATTAAATTGTGGTGCATTACCAATTCACCTCATTGAAAGTGAATTGTTTGGGCACGAGAAAGGTTCTTTTACAAGTGCGGTCGAACGAAAAAAGGGGATCGTTGAAGTTGTAAATGGGGGGACATTATTTCTAGATGAAATTGGTGAAATGCCTCTTGATATTCAAGTGAAAATTTTGAGATTACTAGAGGATGGTAGTTTTCGTCGTGTTGGTGGATTTGAAAATTTAACGACAAATTTGCGAATTATTGCTGCGACGAATCGTTCTTTGCAAAAAGCAGTAGAGGCAGGCTCGTTTCGTTCTGATTTATATTATCGTTTGCACGTGATTCCACTTCAATTACCACCGTTGAAAGAGCGGATAGAAGATATTGAACCGATTAGCAAGCATTATGTTTACGAGTTTTCAAAGCGCCTAGGAAAGTTTCCTCCACCGTTACACAAAGAGGATTTACAAACTTTGCTCCAATATAATTGGCCAGGAAATGTAAGAGAGCTTCGTAATGTAATGGAAAGGTATGTCGTTTTGTATGAAGCAGGAGTAACGTTACCGAAGTTGTTGCAATTAGATAAACAAGAAAGTAGCAATAGCAATCAACAGTTACCTTTTTCGAAAGGCTTTTCACTAAAACACGAACTAGAAAAAGTAGAAAACATGTATATAAAAAAAGCATTAAATCAAACAGATCAGAATATCTCAAAAAGTGCGGAGCTTCTTGGAATGAGTCGTTTTGCATTACAGCGCCGTTTGGATAAGATGAGCAATCGTGTGTAGCGAAAATGCACAAAGTGTGTGAAAACGCTCAATTCTTTCATGTGTTTTTAATCACTAAAAACACCTGAATGTTTGTAAAATTGTTATATTTCAGGACGACCTAACGATTTTACAGAAAATAAAGACTTTTTTAAAAGTTGGTACATTTCTTGCAACTTTTATTAGTATAAAAGTCGAAAGGGTGAGATAAAGTGAATGAAAAAGTAGTGAAGGATGATTTAACAAATAAGAGCATGACCCCAAAAGAACGGTTAAGTGCAATGATGGGTGCAGCTTTCTTGATGGCAACGTCGGCAGTTGGACCAGGATTTTTAACACAAACAGCTGTATTTACAGAACAGTTACTTGCAAGTTTTGCCTTCGTCATTTTAGCGTCAATTATTTTAGATATTGGTGCTCAAGTTAATATTTGGCGAATTATTGCTGTATCAGAAAAACGTGGTCAAGATATTGCAAACGCAGTTTTACCTGGGTTAGGTTATGTAGTTGCCTTTTTTATTGTTCTTGGTGGACTCGCGTTTAACATTGGTAATGTTGCCGGTGGTGGTTTAGGTGTTAATGCATTGTTAGGTTTTGATCCAAGGATCGGTGCAGTTATGACAGGGGCTATTTGTATTATTATTTTCTCATTTAAACAAGCAAATGTCGCAATGGATAAAGTTGTAAGATATTTAGGAGCATTAATGATTCTTTTAACTGCTTACGTTATGTTCGTAAGTAAGCCGCCATATGCTGAGGCGGTTATAAGAACCGTTGCACCTATTCAAGTAGATATGTTGGCAATCATTACTATTGTTGGTGGTACTGTTGGTGGTTATATTACATTTGCAGGTGGACACCGTCTTTTAGACGCTGGTATTAGTGGAAAAGAAAATTTAAGACAAGTAACAAATACAGCGATTAACGGGATTGTTATTGCGTCTGTTATGCGTGTGTTACTATTCTTAGCCGTTTTAGGAGTTGTATCAGGTGGAGTGGCGTTAGCTGCCGATAACCCGACAGGTTCAGTTTTCCAAGCAGCTGCTGGTGAAGTTGGATTACGATTATTTGGACTTGTTCTATGGGCGGCAGGGATTACTTCAGTGATTGGAGCGGCTTACACATCTGTTTCGTTTTTAACGACGTTCCATAAATCGATTGAAAAAAATCGTAACTATTGGGTTATTGGTTTTATCGTATTTTCAACAGCTGTTTTTGCAGTGGTCGGTCGTCCAGTCGCATTACTTATCTTAGCAGGTGCATTTAACGGCTTAATTTTACCTTTAACATTAGGATCTATCTTATTAGCGGCACACAAAACATCAATTATCGGTGATTACAAACACCCGGTATGGTTAACAGCATTCGGTGGAATTGTAGTTGTTTTAACAGCATATTTAGGTGTACGTACATTAATTCAAATGATTCCACAATTATTTTAATTAGCAATGATAAGGAGTGAAAAAGTTGGCTGAACAAAGATGTTCTCCTCTAGGAGACTCGGCTGTTCGAATTGCTTTTGGAGATACGATTTCCACAGAGGTAAATCGAAAAATCCGTAGTTTTTGTGAATGGCTAAAAGAGGAACCGCCTAAAGGTATCGTTGAATGGTCACCAAGTTATACGGCAGTGACGGTATATTATCAACCGACAAAAACATCATATAATCGCCTTGTTCTTGATTTAAGTGGCCTCCTTTCTAAGCTTGATAAAGTGTCGCTTCCAAAAGCAAGGCGTGTCATAATTCCAGTTTGTTATGGTGGTAAACTTGGTCCTGACATTGATCAAGTAGCTTCGCACAATAACTTGACGGTTGAAGAGGTAATCGAAATTCACACTTCTGGAGAATACTTGATTTATATGCTCGGTTTTACACCTGGATTTCCGTATATGGGGGGGATGTCGACGGCAATTAGCACACCAAGATTGTCAGTTCCTCGTCCCTTAGTGCCAGCGGGTTCTGTTGGCATCGCAGGCGAGCAAACCGGAATTTATTCTTTAGAAACACCTGGTGGCTGGCAAATTATTGGGCGAACTCCACTAGTTTTATACGATGGTAGTCGCCAGCAACCATCATTATTTAAGGCTGGTGATTATGTACAGTTTCGTCCGATCGAAAAACGAGAATATGAAGAAATTGAAAGTCTAATCGAGAAACAAGAATATGTCGTGCAGTACGAATATATATAATGATGTTTAGTGATAAATAAAGACTTTGCTAATAGTATTGTAGGTGGTGTTTATTATGTTAACAATTGATTTAAATAGTGATTTAGGTGAAAGTTACGGAAATTTTAAAATAGGGCAAGACGACAAAGTATTAGAGTTAATTACATCAGCAAATATTGCTTGCGGTTATCATGCTGGTGACCATAATGTTATGTTCCGTACCGTTCAACTTGCTATCGAGAAGAATGTAGCAATTGGTGCACATCCAGGCTTTAACGACCTTTTTGGCTTTGGACGTCGGGTGATTAATTCAAACCCGAGAGATATTTACAATTCTGTCGTATATCAAGTGAATGCGTTAAACGGATTTTGTAAAATACACGGTACTAAAATGCAGCATGTAAAGCCGCACGGAGCCTTATTTAATATTGCTTCAGTTAATAAAGATATAGCTGAAGCGATCGCCGAAGCCGTTTATGCTACCGATCCAACTCTCATATTATTTGGCTTATCCGGAGGCGAGCTAATACGAGCAGGTGAAGCGCTTGGCTTAACTGTAGCAAACGAAGTTTTTGCTGACCGTACGTATCAACCTGATGGAACATTAACATCAAGAACTGAGCCTAATGCGATGATAAAAGACGTCGATGTGGCTGTGGAAAGAGTGATCACGATGGCGAAGGAAGGAGAAACGACAGCGGTTGACGGAACGGTTATACCGTTAAAAGCCGATACTATATGCGTTCATGGGGATGAACCAAGTGCACTTCTTTTCGTACAAAAGCTCAGGTTGGCCCTTTTAGAACAAAATATTAATTTGCAAAACGTTGGAGCTGTCAAAAAATCATGATAAATGCACTCTTTGAGGTAAAGAAGCCTGGTCTATTAACCACTATTCAAGATACAGGCCGCACCGGTTACCAACAGTATGGAATTGTCGTTTCCGGAGCGATGGACAATGTTGCTCATCGAATTGGGAACCTACTCGTTGGTAACGATCCAACAGCAGCAACATTAGAAGTAACAATGATGGGCCCGGTATTACAGTTGCTTGATGATACTGTTATTGCAATTACAGGGGCTGATTTATCGGCGACGATTGACGGTAGAGCAGTGAAGCCTTGGAGGTCAATATATGCGAAGAAAGGTCAAACATTAGCGTTTGGGCAACCCAAACATGGTGTGCGAGCGTATATTGCCGTAGCTGGTGGAATAAATGGTAACGAAGTTTTAGGGAGTAAGGCAACATATTTAAAAGCCAATATGGGTGGTATTGAAGGCCGAGAAATTCGAAAAGGCGATGTTCTTTCTTGTGGTGAAATGAATGATTCTCATAAAAAGCTTAGTGGTCGGGCATTATCTCCAGAAATTATTCCAAACTATGCTAACGATAAGCCTTTCCGAGTTATTGTCGGACCTGATCATCATGCTTTTACTGAAAAAGGTTTAACGACATTTTTCAATGAGTCGTATGAAATTACAAGAGAAGTTGATCGCATGGGGTGTCGACTCTCTGGACCAATCATTGAACATCGAGGAGAAGCTGATATCCTTTCAGATGCAATAACAATTGGCACTATTCAAGTGCCTGCAAGTGGTCAACCAATTGTTTTATTAGCGGATCGCCAAACTTCAGGTGGTTATACACGCATAGGTACAGTGATTACCACAGACATTCCACGACTCGTTCAACAAATGCCCGGGACAAAAATTTGTTTTGAACAAATATCGGTTGAGAAAGCGCAACAATTATATAGAAGACAAGAAAAAAACATGAAGCAATTAAAAATAGCTGCAAATATCAAATGAGCAAAAAGCCTACTCTAGTTGGGCTTTTTTGCTTTTTAGCACTATGAATACAATTTAGAAGATGGTGAGATAGATATTTGACGAAGGAGAAAGTTTAAGGAATTGTGGTATACCGAATTTTTATAATGGTCCCGAAGAACATAATTGTGTAACTTATACATACTTTTTTACACAATGTGGTTTGGGATAAAGGGTGAAAACCATCATTACTTTTACTAAATATAAGGTTATCTAAAAAACAATATGAATATTTTGTGAAAAAGTGTGATTTATTATGAAAAAAATAGTATAGTAGTCTTATAAATAAATTAAGAGATTTTATACGAATTTTATAAAATATGAAAAAATTGAATAATGGTAGTGTAAAAGAGGAGGAAGAAATAATGAAGAAATTATGGTCAATTGCAGTAATTTTAATAGTAGCTCTTTTTCTAACAGCGTGTAGTGAAACTACTACGACTGAAGCGCCACAAGAAAATAATAATCCGTCAGCATCGTTAGGTACAAATCTAACGACGCCAGAAGATATTAGTAGTATAGCAGTAGTAGAAGCAATTAGTGCTGAATGGGCACTAACAGGGCATGCAAGTACTAGTGGTGCCCTGAATAGAGCGGGAGGACGTGACGGCTGTCAACCTTGTCACTCTGGAAATGGTTTTTTACAACACTTATCTGACAATCCTTATACACCACAAGCTGACGAAGAAGCTGACGAAGAAGTTGAATTACCAATGACAATGGATTGCGCAACTTGTCATACGGGTGTAGGACAAGAGATGTTAGCAACTGGTGTTACACCAGCAGAATATGTACCGTTTATGGATGAAGATTTTAATGTAGGTGAGAGTTCAGCTCTATGTATAGCGTGTCATAACGGCCGAAGAGATACAGTAGGTATGTTCGAGGAATGGGTGTCTGGTGAAGGACAACCGACAGCATACCCTCACTATGATGCAGGGGCATTATATTCAGGTATCGGAGGAATGGAATATCCAGATGTAGAATACTCAAATTCTGTCGGTCACCAACTACTAGGTTGTGTTGGATGTCATATGCCAGAAACAGAGGAAGGGTATATCTCTCATAACTTTAGTATGGATATAGCTGACATTGAAGCAAGTTGTGGTTCATGTCACTCGAATACTTCTGATTTTTCTGTAGGTGGTAACCTCCAAGCTGAACTTGATGAGTTACTTGAAGAATTGCACGATGCAGCAGTAGCGGCTGTAGATGGCGCTGCAGCAATCGGTATGTCAAGACTAACATTCCCGTTTGTTGATGCTGCTGGGGAGCCTGTTGATATTGAAAATGTGAGCAAAGAAGCATTTGTTGCTGCTTATAACTATTATCTTGTATATAGTGACAAGAGTGGTGGAGCGCATAATCCGAAATATGCTAAGTCTTTATTACAAGAGTCTTTATGGAAGCTTCAATAAACTATAATAAAGGTAAAATAATATAACTTTTAGAGGATTTTTTAGCAACGGAGAAAATAACATAATTTGCTTGAAAGCATCCCAAAAAAAGAAGGTGACTAGAAATGTTTAAAAAGATCAATAAGAAGTTATCATTAATTATTTTAGGAAGCATATTTGTTGGGATCGTATTAGCGGTTGTAACAAACCAAGGTGTTAAAGCGACATCATCTGATGGATTTTGCTTAAGTTGTCATGATGCTCCTGAATTTGTAGAACAATTTGAGGCTAGATCGCACGCTGAAGTTTCTTGTATAGACTGTCATACTAAAGGCTTGGTTAAAGATAAAGTCGAAGGTACTATGAAAGCTTTCTCTACACTTGCAGGTCAAGTTGACCCGAACAATTATGACGAATTAGTTTCTAAAGGAATATCGGACGATAAGTGTTTATCTTGCCATAATTTAGAAAATGAAAATCGTAGTCAAGCATTCTTGAGTGGTCATGCAATTTATGCTGAAAACAACCTTTCTTGTACAGACTGTCATGATGGCCCGTCCATACATGGTTACCTTAGAGATTATTCAAATTAACCTTTAAAGCAACAAATTAACTAACGTTGGACAGTTGAACAGGCACTTAAGAATAATAGAATACATGAATATTAAAGGAGCTTATCTCATGGATAAGCTCTTTTTTTTCTGTGAAAAAGTTTTTCATTCTGGAATGAGAGCGATCGCTAATGAGGTGTTTTTGTTTGAAAAGTTGATTAGGTAATTAGTTAATATAAATACATAGTTTTTGACAATTTATATCGGTAAAATCACATACTATTTTAAGTTGCTTAGTCAGGGCTTTTATTTTGTTGTAGGGGAAATTCTGTATTTAAGGCGTGTAGCATTGATGAGATATAAAAAAGCTAGTATAGTTAAGTTGTAGAGTAAATGTGGTAAAAAGTGAAACAGTGCTGGTTGTGATTACTCACTATATAGAAAGTTTGGTGAGTCACAAAATAACAAAATTAACTAAATGTAAGAAGCATATGTTGTATATCAACAATTTTAAGGAGGTTGAACTGCATACTGCAGAGACAGGATGAAAGACTTTTCTAATGACTTAATAATTCAAACATATTATAAAGCTATTGAATTAAATCTTAGTGCGGACTTCATTAATTTAATAAAAGAAGAAATTGAGAGAAGGTCGTTGCTAAACCAAATAAGAAAAACATCTTAGTAAAGATAGATTATGAAAACATCAAATGCGAAAAATAGGGGGACTCAAAAATGTTTAAGAAGATTAATAAGAAATTATTTTTAATTATTTTAGGAAGTGTCTTTGCAGGAATTGTAATAGCAGTAGTTACGAATACGGGGGTTAAAGCAACATCGAGCGATGGTTTTTGCTTAAGTTGTCATGATGCACCAGAGTTTACGGAATACTTTGAAGCTAGACCACACGCTGAGGTTTCTTGTATAAGCTGTCATGGTGGAGGGTTTATAGAAGATAAAGTGAAAGGAACTACAAAAGCTTTTAGTACTATTACTGGACAAAAAGATCCAAACAATTATAGTGTCATTAATGCTACAGTGCCTGACGAAACATGTCTTTCTTGTCATAATTTAGATAGTACTAACCGTAGCGACCTAACTAGAAATTCACACGCTGTCTTTGAGCAAAACGGCCTTTCTTGTACAGATTGTCACGATGGTGCTTCCGTTCATGGATATCTTAAAGATTATACAAAATAAAAAATATTGAAATGTTAAAGGAGCTTAATCACTGGATTAAGCTCCTTTTTTTACGATTGCTTTTGAAACCCTACTGTTCAGTTAAATTAATTGTAGCAGGTCCATCTAATTCTGGATGGTTAATTAAGCGAAGTGTAGTCGGCTCACAGCGAATGACTATATAATTTGGGTCTTCTGGTCCCTCTAAGTATTTACGGAAATTATCGTGCCAAAAGCGGTCCTTTAGCTCTTGCTCATCATGGATCGTCGCAATGGCGGTCATATCAATGTACGGCTTTCCGTAACCACCACCAGCTCCTTCAAACCCTAACAAAATATGTACTTTGTGATTGTTCAAAATGTCTTGCACTTTTTCGGTCACCTTGCTCGAAATTGTATAAAGCGTCAACCCTTCATTTCTGAAAATCATGTATCGAGAGAAAGGTTGATCCCCTTTCATTGTTGAGAGTGTCCCAACCCTATGCTCACTTAAAATTCGTAAAACCTCTTCCTTCACAGCGTGTTCGTTCACTTTCACATCCCCTTTAAGTTAATTTTAACTTTATATTACATTAATCTTGCGTATAAAAGGGTGACGATACGATGAAAAACGATTGTGTAAATTTATTTATTAGGCTCGTGAATATCCCATGAGATTTTTAACGTCTCAATAATGTTATCCGCAAGCTCCTCAACTTCGAGGTCATCGGTACTAAACTTTGAATGGTGGATAGAATAAATTTCTTGTCGTTCTTTAAAAAGCTGTTCGATTTCTTCCATCGTACGACCTTGTAATACAGGACGGCTTTCGATTAATAGGTCGAGTCGTT
>SKOL01000165.1 GCA_007120055.1 Anaerobacillus sp. | reverse complement strand
CCGCTAGCCTCTTGAAAACACTGCTTTTGTCACAAATAGAGGAATGAATGTCCACTTCAACCATTGAAAGAGTAAATTAAAACATTTCACTATGTTTCACATCACTTTCCCAGTTAATATTCGAAACATTCTATAAGAGGTTGGGACAAAAGTGTCTGACACCACACGGATCGTACTAAATATAGACAAGAAAGATTAATCGAATGTCTATATTTGGTGCCTAGAGGTGTCTGACACTTTATTTTGTCCCAGTCTCGAAAGGTTTTTTTATTACTTATTTTTTGCTTCTCTTGCTGCTTTTTTTCTAGCTTTTTCACTTAGATTGTTCATTTCCGTGCCAAATTCAGAGTCGTTTCCTTTACTACCCCCAGTATGTGGTTGCTTTCTGTTATCATTACGATTTGTCATGTGATTCCCCTTTTTTAAAAATTTCCAGTGCATTACTTTTAAGGTAAAACCAAATTTACACTATTTTTATAATGTATTATTTTTAGGTAATTATACTTAAATTCATTTTAATGCTTTAACCGGATGAATAAGTTTTCATTCAATGTATTGTAACTTAAGTGAATTTCATAATTCGATATTTTCCCCATCAAGTATCTATATGTAGTTGCATTAAATCACTTGCAAGGTACTACATATAGTTTAATATAGCTCATTTCAGGTAATTATGAAATTCACTCAACTATCAGGCTTACAGTCAGCGGTAAACACGCTGTCATTCAATGGTAAACTTTTTGTCATTTGGTGGTAAATGCTTTGTTAGAGGTGGTAGATTTTAGTGGCTGTAATTAGCAACACGAAAGAAGCAAGAGATCGCTCCCTCGCTTCTTTATGTTTACTTATTACTACATACCGATAATTTTTGTAACAATCCATGGCGCAGCGTATAGTACCATAAATTGTATACCATAGTTTATTCCCCAACGATGGAGTAACCCTGCAACTAAACCTATGAGTAATACACCGAAAATGTTAATCAATCCTGCATCCATGAAAGCTAACATAACTACAAGACCTACAAACAATGCCAACATGGCTTCGTGCGGGATTTTCCTGAATACAAACGCACAAATCTGTTGAGAGTATTTTATTGTTACATAATAAGTGATCACGAGTGCAACTACCGTACCAATTATAGTTGCAACGATGATTTGAGGTGTACTTAAAATATGGTGAATGTTATTTTCCACGGTAAAAACAGGTGGGGCATTAAATAAAGCATTTGCCGGACCGATGGCCATAGGAGAAAGTGGTACTCCAATAGCAATTAGTGGAATTAACACACCAGAAATGTAAGCTGCATTAGTTAAGCCATCCATACTCGAAATCGCTCTTGATGCTCTTTTAATAGGATCTTTGATTTTACTAGTTAATGTTTCCCCTATAAAAATAGTCATTCCGACAGGACTCATAAAAAACGTTAGCGATCCAAAAAATGAGGCAACGCTTGTTGTACCAACTTCTTTTTTATTTAATATCTTAAATGGGTTCGGAAAACCCTTTACAGGATCAGACTTTCTTATGTTTATTTGTTTATTTCCTAGAGGTTCTAACTTTTCTTTAAAGTTTCGATTCATCAATTGGAATAAACTATATATAATAGGTCCGATTGTAATACCTAGAAAAAACGAAATAAAGACCGTTTGCCCCTCTGGGATAACACCTATACCCCAGTATAAATGACGTAGACCTTGGATTAGTAGCGCAAACGGAATAATTACCGCTAACGCTAACCATCTATTCTTACTGATCAATGCTAAAAATACCGCTCCTAAGAAAAAGAGTATACTTGCATAATCCTTTATAATGTCTCCAATTGGAATGATCGCACTAGCAAAAAGGATACTAATTGGCACTGCTACAAGAGTTCCAATTACTGAACCTGAGGCCATCTTTTTAATACTTAAATCAGGAACACCATATTTCTTTAGTGTCATAGCATGATCCACCATTGGAGCAGACATCACCCCTCCAGGTATTCCTGCGACAGCTACTGGAATAGAATCCGTTAGTTTTTTTGCGATAATAGCAGACATAAAAAATGCTAATACAACTTGAGGTGCAAAACCAGCTAACACTAAAACTAAAGTTACTGGAGCTAATACAGCTGTTTCATCAGTTCCCGGTGCAATTCCGATTATAGTGTATAGTACAGCTGCTAATATCGCAGCAATAATCATTTGTAATATAATAGTCGGATCCATCCTATTCACCCTCCTCTTTTATTGTACGTTTAGGTGTGATTATTAAAGTTGAAATGATGAACCCTAAAACTCCACCTACTAGCCCATATATCAAAGGTTTTGGTGGCTCTGAAGGGGCAATTAAATAACCGCCTAATGTCGTGATTGTACAAATGAAAATAGCTATTAGTAAATCCTTTATATTTACATTGTCACCCCAAATTTCCACACACTCTTTTTCTTTTTGAATTTTAGTAGATGTGTTACGGTCCAGATTAACATTTGCCAATTTGATCACCCCTTTTATTTTAAATAAGTACTATTTGGTTTCATTTATTTTAGAAAGAACTTCTTTGGCAAAATCGAGTCTAACTTTTCCTTGACTAACCAATTCCTTGGCCACAAAATCTACTTGTGCACTTGATGCACCGGCCATAATGGCAATATTTTTAGCATGTAATTTCATATGTCCCTTTTGAACCCCATCAGTAGCAAGCGCTTTCAAAGCTGTCAAGTTTTGAGCAAGGCCAACTGAAACGGTAATTTCTGATAGTTCCCTAGCGGTTTTGACATTCATTATTTTTAAATTGGTTTTCGCTTTCGGATGTAAAGCGGTTGCCCCTCCTATTATCCCTACAGCTAAGGGCAATTCTAACGTTCCAACCAGATGTCCATCACAATTTTTTTCCCATTTAGTTAAAGCTGTATATTGCCCGTTTCGACTAGCGTAAACATGTGCCCCTGCTTCAATCGCTCTAGTGTCATTACCGGTAGCTAAAATTACTGAACTAATCCCATTCATAATCCCTTTATTATGTGTGGCGGCTCGATACGGGTCAATGGATGCAAATTCATACGCCATAAGAATACGATCAACTACTTCTTCTCCACCAATATCGTCTTTATGAATAGTACACCGGGCTCTTGCTATTCTCTTATCTGCGAAATTAGATATAATTCTAAGGTAAACCTCTCCGCCAGTTATTTGCTCAATTAATGGAGAAACTTTTTCCGCCATTGTATTTACAGCATTCGCCCCCATCGCATCTAAAGTATTAACGAGCAAGTGAAGGATAAGCATTTTGTTTTCTTTTTGTCCGATCACTCGTGCTTCTATTTCGAATGCTCCCCCACCTAAATTTACTAATGTAGGGTCTTGGTCATTTGCAAGCTTCAATACTTCTTCTTTTTGTTCTAATACTCGGTACATTGCACCAAACGGATCTTTACAATTTACTACTTGGATTTGGGAAAACATCACTGACTCATCAACCGTTGTTTTAAAACCACCCATTTTACGTGTTAATTTTGCACCGTGACTAGCAGCAGCAACAACTGACGATTCTTCGACTGCCATAGGAACTACAACCTCATTACCATTGACAATGAAGTTCATTCCTAAACCGAGAGGAATTTCTAGCACACCTACCGTATTCTCAATAAGTTGATCAGACAACTCCTCTCCGACTGAACCAAAATTTTGATATAAAGAAAGTTCCTCCTCAGTTAAATTCGCAAAATTCCTCATCCAACTTTGTCTTTTGTTTAGTTCATATAAATGAAACTTCTCAACTCTAGATTTCATCATATCCTCCTCCCTTTGTCCTTTAGTTATGCAATTGTTATGCCAATATTCAAACCTTATTAAGCAAGGATTTTTTTAATGACTATTCTTAATTTTCAGTATTTTTATTTCATTACGATACAACAACCGCGTTTTATTGTACCTTTTTAAAACACTATGTATCTTTTTAAAACACTATTAATCAATTTCATATTCATTTAATTTTTTATAAAATTTATTTCTGCTCATCCCTAATAACCTCATAGCTTCTGTTCGATTATACTTTGAAGCTGAAAGAGCTTCTATGATCGCCCTTTTTTCTATCTTTGTAAACTGCTTATAAATATTAATGTTTTCTAGGCCATTTACCTCTTGTTGAGGTGTTTCATATAGATAACTAGGTAGGCAATCCATAGTTACCCTTCCACTTCCTTCAGTCATTACTACACCATGCTCAACAACATTTTTTAATTCTCTAACATTACCTGGCCATTCATAAGACAACAAATAATGAGTCACATCTGCAGTAAAAGAAAGTTGTTTATTGTACTTCATAGAGAACTCCTCTAAAAAGTTGATCGCTAGGGTATTAATATCTGATTTTCTTTTCCTTAATGGTGGTATTTCAATCGGAAAAACGAATAATCGATAAAAAAGGTCTTCCCGAAATTCCTTTCTTTTTACTTTT
>SKOL01000414.1 GCA_007120055.1 Anaerobacillus sp. | reverse complement strand
GACGATGACGCATTTAGTAGAAAGTTCATTTTTCACTTTGCTAATCCATTGTTCTTCAGCAATCGCCCTTCCTTGAAGAATCGGATCTTTTGAATTTGCCCGTTGAAAGCTTTGGTTAATAATCCACCATTTCGGATAAATCTCAGCTCTTCTTAAATCTTCTTGGAGTCTGCTTGCCTCAAACACAGGTGTTGCTTCTGGTAATGTCACTAATACGACTTGAGTAACTGCATCGTCACGAAGCCTAGGCAATAGTTTTTTGACTGATTCAGGCATGTCACCGTTAGAGCGCGTCACTTCTTTATGGTAAGATTCTGCCGCATCAAGAAGAAGTAATGTATGCCCAGTAGGAGCGGTATCAATGACGACAAACGCATCTTCAGCTTTATCGACGATGTTCGCAAAAGCTCGAAAAACCGCAATTTCCTCTGTACAAGGTGAACGTAAATCTTCTTTAATATATTCCAAGCTTTCTTCATCAAGCGTATCACTAACTTTATTTAACACTTCATCACGGTACGTTTCAACCTCATGTTTAGGGTCAATTCTACTTACAGAAATATTTCCATCTAGGTTAGTATCTTTTAAAACCGTGGATAGATGAGCGGCTGGGTCCGTCGTTGTTAAGTGGACTTTATGACCTTTTTCAGCAAGTCCTAGAGTAATGGCAGCTGCCATCGTCGTTTTTCCAACGCCACCTTTCCCCATCGTCATAATTACCCCGGAATTCTTCTCAGAGAACGAATCAATAAATGTACGTAATTCGGGAATACTTTCTGCTGCAATCTCTTTAGTTTTAGGGTGAGCAGTCAAATTAATAGGTTCAAAGAAATTTTTAAGTGCTTCTAAGCCTGTCAAATTAAATGGCACGAGCGGAAGTTGGTACGTTTCAATCCGTTTTAATGGTTCGCTCAACGTAGCTAAGGCTTGCTGTTGGCTAGATTGTAATTGCTTAGCAATGGGATCGCTCTTGTTAGTTGCTGTAAAAACACCGTTAATAATCAGTGCCTGGTTTTGAATCCCTAACTCACGCAGTTCATTGGAAGCACGCTCAGCTTCATTTAAGGCAGAAACCTCTGGTCTAGAGACTAAAATAAGCGTTGTTTCATCACTATTTGCTAATGCTGAGACTGTTTTAGCGTAAAGCTCTTTCTTTTCCGCAAGACCACTCAATGGCCCTAAGCAAGAAGCACCTGTTGTGTTATCTTCTAAAAAAGAACTCCAAGCAGTAGGTAATTGCAAAAGTCGTAACGTATGTCCGGTAGGCGCAGTATCAAAAATAATATGGTCAAATGATTTTGTTAAATCTTCGTTTGCTAGCAAATTTGTAAATTCATCAAAAGCAGCAATTTCTACTGTACAAGCTCCTGATAACTGTTCCTCCATATTATCGATCGCCGCTTTTGGAAGCTTTCCGCGGTAAGGACCAATGACACTTTCCCGATAGTCTTTCGCCGCTTGTTCAGGATCTAAGTTAGATGCAAATAAATTGTTGACATTTTTTATGGCTTTTGGTTCATTTGTTAATGACTCTTCAAACACATCTTCAAGATTTGAGGCAGGATCGGTACTAACGATAAGTACTTTCTTTCCAGCATCAGCTAAAGCAACTGCCGTCGCGCAAGCAGTTGATGTTTTACCAACCCCACCTTTACCGGTGAAAAAGAAATGTTTTGTGTTAGACAGTTTGCTTGGGTGAAAAATTTCCATGTAATAACAACCTTTCTTAATTGCATTAAAATAATGGTGAAAAAGAATTTTGAATTTCGAACCCCCACCCCGAAGCCTAAAGAAATCTTTTTCCTCGAGGCAAAGGCTTACTAATAACTCAACACTCAAACTACTCCGTTTTAAAATCAATCGTCCTCGCAGGCTTTTTTACTTCTAGTTCACTAACATCAATATTTAACCAAGATGCTAATTCTGTCTTTGTTGGATAGTTATGTGTTTTAATGACTTTTCCGTCAACGACAGTCGCAGGCAGTGCATCGACTCCCTCAGCTTCCATTAGCAAACTAATTTCATTGTTTAATACATACGGTTCAGCATTTTGGCCTAAATTATGTCTAACGACGTCATAGCCTTTATTTTTTAGAGTTGCGACATCTCTAGCGATACGAGTAAGTTCTGGATCTACATCAGGTCCACAAACTCCCGTTGGACAGCATAAAGCTGGATCAAAAATTTCAACTTTCGACATTTACATAAACCCCTTTTTAGTTTAATTTTTCATAAAAAATTTTTTATATTAATTTTACTCTTGACCGAGGCTAAGAAAAATTGAACCTTACAGTTGAATCTCGGTCAAGATTTAACTTAGTATTAGTGTAACATATTCTTCATTGACATATAAGCATATGCTTATATAATGATAAGGGAAATTAAAAAATATAGGGAGTGCTGCGAATGGAGAAGGTCCCAATAGAGAAATTAGCTACGGTATTAAAGTTGTTAGGAGATAAGACGAGATTGACGATTGTAAGTTTGTTAAACGAAAGAGAGTGTTGTGTTTGTGAGTTCGTTGAGCTTCTCGATATGAGTCAACCTTCAATTAGTCAACATGTTCGCAAATTAAAAGATGCCAATATTATTAAAGAGACGAGAAAAGGACAGTGGATTTTTTATTCGTTAAATAAAGACAATGAATTTTATCCTGTGATCACCTCAGTTCTTCAACATGTTCCGCATCAAGAAGAGAAATTAATCCAATTAGAGAAATTAGGGAAAACGATCATTTGTGATTAAAACTAAAGGAGTGGGAGAAATGACAAATGAAAGTACAGAAGGAAAAGGGATAGGTTTTTTTGAACGATATTTAACAGTTTGGGTCGCTCTTTGTATAATTGTCGGTGTGGCAGTAGGACAATGGATACCAGCTGTTCCTGAAACGTTAAGTCAGTTTGAATATTATAACGTTTCGATTCCTGTTGCGATCCTTATTTGGTTAATGATCTATCCGATGATGGCACAAATTGATTTTACGAGTATTGTTAATGCAGGGAAAAAGCCAAAAGGTTTAGTGGTTACGTTAGTAGTAAACTGGCTAATTAAGCCATTTACGATGTTTTTCTTTGCATGGTTATTTTTTAAAGTTATTTTTGCACCATTTATTTCGGGGAACTTAGCAACAGAATATATAGCAGGTGCTGTACTTTTAGGAGCTGCTCCTTGTACAGCAATGGTATTTGTTTGGAGCTATTTAACTAGGGGAGATGCAAGTTATACGCTCATTCAAGTGTCGATCAATAATATCATTTTGATTTTTGCTTACGGACCAATTGTTATGTTATTACTTCGTATTAACAATGTCGTCGTCCCTTATGAGACAGTTCTATTATCAGTCGTTTTATTTATTATTGTACCATTAGTTGCTGGATACGTTTCGAGGGTTGTATTAATAAAGAAAAAAGGGATCGAGTGGTTTGAGCAAGTTTATTTAAAAAAGGCAGGTAAGTTTACAATCGTTGGTCTTTTGCTGACGCTTGTGATTATTTTCTCATTCCAAGGAGAGGTAATTTTAAATAATCCATTCCATATTGGACTAATTGCTATTCCATTAATTATTCAAACGTTTGTTATCTTCATTATTGCTTACTATTGGGCAAAAAAATGGCGACTTGAACATAAAATTGCCGCACCAGCATCGATGATTGGTACGAGTAACTTTTTTGAATTAGCAGTTGCTGTTTCTATTGCGTTATTCGGTTTAAACTCAGGTGCAACATTAGTTACTGTCGTAGGTGTCCTTGTTGAAGTACCGCTAATGCTCTATTTAGTTAAAATTGCTAACAACACAAGACATTGGTTCCCAGAGCCGAAAGTAGCTAAGTGAAAATAAAGGTTTTTAAAAAAGATTTACTACCCAATTTTTTGATTAAGCTTACTTGAGTGAATTTCATAATTACCAAAAATAAGCCACATTAAACAATATATAGTTTGCGAATGATTTTGACGCAACTATATCTTGATCCTAGTGGCGAAGAAAACAAAATTATGAAATTCAATGACTTGTTCAAAAAGCAAGTTAGGTTTTATATAAACGCAATGTAAAGAAAAAGGAGAATATTTTATATGTCTAAAAAAACAATTTATTTTTTATGCACAGGTAATTCTTGTCGCAGTCAAATGGCGGAAGGGTTTGGTCATTATTATTTAGGAGATGAATGGGATGTGTATTCTGCTGGGATTGAAGCTCATGGTGTAAATCCAAATGCAGTCAAGGCAATGAAAGAAGTAGATATTGATATAACTAACCAAACTTCTGATACAATTGATCCAGAAATTTTAAATAAAGCAGATTTAGTAGTCACACTTTGTGGGCATGCAAACGATGTTTGTCCTGCGACACCGAAAAATAAAGAACGAGTTCATTGGGGCTTTGATGATCCAGCCAAAGCAGAAGGAACTGACGAAGAAAAATGGGCATTTTTCCAACGTGTTCG
>SKOL01000086.1 GCA_007120055.1 Anaerobacillus sp. | reverse complement strand
TATTTAGAAAATAACAGAGGGAATTTTATCTTTACTTAAATTAAACCATATTAAACTATATGTTGTTGAAAAAAGTTAAGTTCCAGGCACTTAACTTTTTAACTTTTTATAATTATTTGGCCCCTACCATACTGTTGAAAACATCGTCTTTTATAAAAACATCATCTTTATAAACAATTGCTGCTTTACTGGCTACTACAAGGCCAAAGGGGGTTTTAGACTTATCATTAATAATAGTAAAAGGGATTTTATGCTTTATTGCCTCTTTTACATAATTAGAATATTGATTATAAGATAAGTCGCCATTTAAGAATAAGTGCATGTCCTGCTTTTGGGATTGGAAAAGCTTGATTACCTCAGGGTACATCCCTTTTTTGATCACTTGTTTATTGGTTAATGCTATATAGGTACGTTCTCTCAAAGTTGATAAAAATAATATTCGTTCTTCTGGAAGAGTTTCACGTATTCCCGAAATCCCTAATTGTATTATTTCATCTAGTTTTGTTTTCTCCATATTTATGTTCCCCCTTTCTCAAATCATATAACAAGGATTCACTCTATACCCCAAAGGGTATAATCTATGATATTCTTATAATACCACTACCGGTATTATAAATCAAACATAAACCTTGCAACGAACACAGGGGAAAATAGGTGATTAGTCTCAATTATGAAGAAAGCCAATCATCCACTGACAGTTCCTTCGTTTGTAACCAATTACTTTTCGTACTATAATTAAGAAAAACGTGTAAGGGAGATTGTACAATGACCAAACATAAGATCTATACGATGAGTTTCGCAAGTGTCTATCCCCATTATGTTACAAAAGCGGAGAAAAAAGGACGTACCAAAACAGAAGTCGATGAAATCATCTGTTGGTTGACGGGTTATAGCCAAGAAGAGTTAGACGCGCAACTAGAAAAACAGACAGACTTTGAGACTTTCTTTGCAGAAGCTCCCAATCTGAATCCTTCGAGGACGTTGATCAAAGGTGTAGTTTGCGGTGTCCGCGTGGAAGACATCGAAGAACCTACTATGCGAGAAATCCGCTATTTGGACAAGCTGATCGATGAGTTAGCAAAAGGAAAAGCGATGGAGAAGATTTTAAGAAAATAAGAACGAGTGATCTCGCCCTCATTTATATTATTCTGCTGTTCCGAAATTTTAAAAACATAATTATCTAAATCAAGCACTATCAATCTATATGTAGATGCAATCGACATAGCCCAACTATATTCAAATGATCGTCAAAAGATATTTACATAATGATACCTTGTGTTTGTAGTTATTTTCGAATAATTTTTCTAAAAATATGAGTAATAACCGTTTAGATGAAAGGCGCCTAAAACAGCAACTACACCGAAGATCATTAAAAAAATAGTCTCCTAAACTCATAATTACTATGATTAAGCTCAATAATTTCACGATAACCTCCGTCGTTTAAATATTACAGAATTTGTCCGAAGCATCAAATAAACTGGAACGTATTTGTTCTTACTCATAAAAAATCATCTCCCAATCTCAGCAACTCCAGTTCTTTAATTATCATATTCTGAATCGAAATTAATCGAAATAGTAGCGACCTTTTCACTTGTATTCGTGCAACCAGTACTTACTATTAAGAGAAAAATTAAGATAGAACTGCTAACATAATAGTTTTTTATCATAAAGCCACCCCCAGTCTTAAATTGATTTTACTTTTAATCACACGCTTATCCCATTTACCACCCAAAAACTTCAACAGTAGCAACGACAGTCCTCAGTTATCGCTACCGCTTATTCAAGAAGTGGTTATTGACTCCCTGAAATTACACTTAAAGAGGCTTTTTCACCATTTTCAATAGTCTCAATAATCTCATATTTCTTGTCTAAATTTATTTTATATAGAAGTTCATGTTTAAAAGATTGATTTGAATAATCAGTAGTTTCAGCAGTATTGTATAAGACCCTTAATGTATCACCCTTTTTTTCAACATCAAAATTTGTAAAATATATAGCTTCTTCACCTTGTTTTACCGTTTCTTTAGTGAATTATTTCCGACAAACCCTTTATTTACCTAGGCTTAATTTTAACATATATGAAATCCTTTTATTTACATTTACCTGATATAAATCTAAACTTGCAAACAAAAGTGTGGGGTACTTTTCTTTTCACTGACCCTTATAAAAAACTATTTACGACAACAAAAAAACTAACAAAATCATTTACAATTTGTTAGTCAAATTACGTACTATTTTAATGTTTACTTTACTTCCCATAAACCACAACTGAACCCGTTAGTTTAATGCATCGTTCCTAAAATTTCTAGCATTTTATTTAAAACTAAAGGATAAAAGTACGTTTGAGCCGCTTCTGTCGTATTCCCCCCGAAAAATCCTGTGCCAGGACATGTTTTAACAAAATGGCCTTCACTCTCATCCAAAACTTTTTCACCCGTTACATAATCCCACCAACGATGATAAGTGATACTGTCAATCGATGGAGTTAACCCAAATCTAATACAAAGCAAGGCGGTGATATAAACAATCGTCTCTTTTTGATCCTCCGTCATTACATCATAACCGATATCGAAATTACCAACATTTTCGATCAATACTCCTCTTTTATTGGCCTCAATCCCCACTGAGGCCTGTGGTGAGAAGTCAAATGGTCTAGAAATGGCGACTGTTCCATCAGGAAAAGTAGTTATATTTTGAGCAATGTTATTTAATCCCACTTCATGAATATGATAATATTCCATACCCCTCAATAATGAAAAGTGATTAGTACCATCAAAGTCATTATAATCAGGTTTCCATGTATGATGTTGTTGAATAATCTCTATTTTTCTATCAAATTCATTATTAAATAACCAATCTGTAAATTGCTCCCTCGTCATCAACATATGTTGTCCTTTCGTCTCGATTCTCCAAAGGGGATTTTCAGCTTTAAAAGCATATAGATCATGATCGTTTTTTACAAGTACATCAGCATAAGAAACGTTCTTTGGCATTACTCCGCGGAAAGGCTCCATATAAACAAGAGGAACGAATGGCAGTCCAAAATAAGAAGGATCATACATATACGGTGTAAGATAAATATATGGGTTTATTTGGTGAGGGTGATTGAGTGGTATTTTTGATATATTGCTATAATCATAACCGTCCATTACCGAAACCTCCCATTGATCAATGTTTACATTGTAATTTATGTTCAGATTATTTTAAGGTGAGCCTATTTGGCTTTTGTTTGAACATTCTTTTGTTCATAGTACTAACTCCTATCTGAATAAAATGGAATAATCAATATTTTATTGTATTCCAGCCAATCAGTGGAGGGGAGTTAAATGTTAAATTATGCAATTCCTGAGTTACCTACAGAACAAATGATTTCAATCATCCGAAATGGACTAAGAAAAACGAAGACCCCAAAAAAGATTATTATTATTGGAGCAGGCATGGCGGGACTTGTCTCTGCATCATTACTTAAAGAGGCTGGACATAATGTAACAATCCTTGAAGCTACAAATAGGGTCGGTGGGAGGATTTTTACATTAAAAAGGGATTTCAGGGATGGGCAATATCTTGAAGCTGGGGCTATGCGTATTCCTCACACCCACTCGTTGACACTTGAGTATATAAAAAAATTTCAGCTCCCGGTTAACGAATTTATTAATTCGACCCCTAATGACTTTATCTATGTAAAAGGGAAAAGAGTTCGATTAAGCATGTATGAACAAAACCCTGACATTTTACGCTTTCCTGTTTATCAACACGAAAGAGGTAAAACTGCGGCTGAATTACTAGAGTGGGCAATAAAACCGGTGACTGATTTTGTTGAACAAGATCCAATCAGAGGTTGGACTTGGGCAATACAAGAGCTCGATCGATACTCCATGGATACTTATTTAAGGTATAACCCATTTGGACGCATATTATCTTCAGGTGCTATTGAAAAGATTAAAGTCATACTTACATTAGAAGGACTGATGGAACTTTCTTTCTTAGAAATATTACGTGAACTGTTAGTCATATTTACTCCTGATATTAACTTTTATGAAATTACAGGTGGAAATGACCAACTGCCATACGCATTTACAGATCAATTGAAAGATGATATCCAATATGGTCTTCAGGTGAGGAGAATTACGCAGCATGACAATCAAGTAACGGTTCGTGCCATCCATCAGATCTTAGAGCCAGTTGAAATCACTGGTGATCTTGCGATTGTGACCGTTCCTTTTACAGTACTCCAATTTATAGAGATTGAACCACGTCATTCATTTTCCGAAAACAAATGGAAGGCAATTCGAGAAACTAATTATGCGGGCTCTACGAAGACGGGAATCCAGTTTAAAAATAGATTCTGGGAAAAGCAAGGGCTATATGGAGGACAATCAATAACCGACCTGCCTATTAAATATGTACAATACCCAAGCCATGACCTTGGCACAGATGGACCAGGTGTCATATTGGGAAGTTATACATGGGATGATGATGCTATTCCATGGGATAGTTTAGATGACGATGATCGCTTTCAGTTTGTATTAAGAAACTTGGCTAGAATTCATGGTGATGAGGTGTATCGTGATTTTCAAGGAGGAGCAAGCCATAGTTGGATCAGGTATCCATATTCTGCTGGGGCTTTCACAGTGTTAAGACCGGAACAGATAAAAGAAGTATTCCCACATATAGCTACACCCGAGGGAAGAGTTCATTTTGCTGGTGAACATGCCTCAACGGCTCATGCTTGGATCCAGGGAGCCATCGAATCAGGTATTCGAGTTGCTGATGAAGTTAATGACTTACCTAGAACTTTCTTTAAACCTAAATCTATGTAATTCTGAAAAAATCACCTTTAGTTAAGTGCCAGTGCTAGTACTAGGCACTTAACTTTTGTATCGTGTTCTGTCGGTTGAGGTGCACTGTCACTCCCCGAAAAATCTCGTTTCACAGGAATGTTTCACAGGAGATCGGCACGGGGGGACTGGTCCCTTGTCCCAGTGCCGATCTATAATTGAATTTAGTCTCATAACTAGGCGTGAAAATTAAATTTTGCAGCACTTTGCGGACATACGATCCCTTATTTAGTCGAAAACCTTTGTTTTTCAGCATCTTACGGACATACAGGCCCTTAAGACTTAAAAATCATAGCAAAAGCACTAGTTTTTCAGCCAATAAGGGATCTCATGTCCGCTCAGTTCTCAAGTCGGACCACATTTCGCAAAATAAGGGATCTGGTGTCCGTATACACACTCTGCCTAAAGTTTTTCAAGCTCACCTATACTAGAAACACCGGACGTTTCAAACAAATCATTTGTTTTGTGAAACGAAAGAAGCAGGAGTAGCGTCACCATGCTTACCTTGATGCTCCAAATCTTCTTAACTCATACAATATCAAAAATCCCCATCTATAAAAAATGGGGATTTTTTTACTCTGATACTCCACCTCCAAAATCTGATACTCCCACACCTGAAGGAGATGGGATTTCACGTTCGGCAAGTTCTGTAGTTTTTGAAATCTGCCGCCTAACTTTCAAAAACTGAAATATTAGGACGATGCACTATCCATTCGCTTTTTCAAAGGACTCATGGTTAAGTCCTTTTTTCTTAAAGAGAAAATCGATAGGGTAAGAATAATAAGAAAAAATATCCCAATACCTGCGACAACAGTGAGCGATTGAGTCAACGTGCCCCCTCCATTGAAAAAGAGAATATCTTTAAAGCCCTCTACATGAAAACGAATTGGAATCCAGGAATAGACCCCATAGTAGTAACCACTAGACAACATCTCTGGTGGCAGTTGGACTAGAGCTGGTCCAAATAGCCAAATGATGATAAGAATTGGCCACCCCTTAAATCCTAGCCAGTTTAATACAGAACTTTGAATCATGAAAAAAACGAGTGCTGTCAATAAAATGAAGAATAAAAGAATTCCTGTATTTGTTACCTCAATTCCCATAAGCACACTTACAATGAGATAGACAAAGATTGTCTGAACTATTGATATAGCTAGACCAGATATCAATTGTGTTGTTAAAAAAGAGCTTGGCTTTTGGTCTGGGCGATGCATCCCGAGCCAAATCATTAGAGCTCCTATTAAACTACCAAGCCAAATTAATACTGTAAATATCATCGGGAGCTGCGCCTCGCTACTGCCACTGGGAGTGTGGACTTGTGTGATATTTGCTGTAACTAAATTATTCATTAATAAAACATCATCTGGTGCAACTTGTATATCATTCTCTACATAACTTTCTAATAACCCTTTTCCTAATTCGGTATTTTGTTGTGAAACAATCCCTTCTAGGATGGAGCTAGCAATTTGCGCTCCCTGGGCATTCATCCCTTCGTTTATATATATATCTAGGTTTATAGGCTGAGGTTCTCCCTCCATGGTAGCAATTAATCTTGAAGAAAATTCCTCTCGTATATGAAGGGCACCGTAGACTTCCTTTTTCTCTAAGCCTTCAATCATTTCTTCATAAGTAGAATATAAGATCCATTCCACCTCTTCCATTTCTGCCGACATTAATTCCGTCTCCATTTGTTCTGCCATTACTCCATCATCACTTGATACAACACCGACAGGTAAATTTTTAACTTCTGTAAATACTGCCGGACCAAAGCTCGCATAAGCTAACAACATTTGAATAACAAAAACAAAAATAATCACACCAATAAACTTTTTACTAAAAAGAAATGCTTTCATTTTTCTTCCCCCTTCTCGGACTATATTTTTAATTGAACACTCAATGAATGAAATGTTTAAAATATATGGCCTCCCCTTTTTATGATGGAGACCAAGTTTTTACTGTATGATCCACTAGCATGCGAAGATAATCTTCTTCTTCATCCACTCCCAATATCATGTCTTTGTTTATTAACAGTTTATGAATGATATATACGGAAATCGAGTTGGAAAATTGCATGAGCATCATTCTTGGATCGAGGTTCTTCACTTTATTTTCCGCAATATAATGATTTAAAATATCTACTAAATAATCAATCGTTTCTTTGAATTGGTTAAAGAAGATTGTTATAGCATCTAATTCCAAAATATGACTGTCTCTAAATAAAATAATAATGTATTCTTTGTCTTTCGTTGCATTCCTTAATATTATTTTTCCGATATTTAACAAAAACTCTTCTACAGGCATTTCTTTATTCAGCGAAGAAACATCTTGTTGAAATCCTACAAGTTTTCGTTCGGACTCCTCTTCAATAAGAGTATATAAAATTTGCTTTTTGCCTTCTGGGAAATAATGGTACATCAAACCGTCAGCCATACCGATAGATTGATTAATCGACCTTGTTGTAGTGGCATGATAGCCCTTTTCTGCAAACAATCGTTTTGCAGATTGTAGAAGTTCCAGTCTCCGTTGTTTCGCCTGCTTTGCACGTTCTGTCATTTTCTTATCTGCCATTTCATTCACCGCCTGTTCAATGAAATAATATCACACAAAACAAAAATGAGCAATTGTTGTGAGGGGGATTTGTCGCTGATGAAAACTCCCAATTCTCTCTAAAAGTTAAATTTGCATATTTTACATTCCTTTAGTAACAATTTGATTTTATTATAGCATAATAAATTTGCAATTTAATTTGTTAGAATTGCAAATTGAACTATTAAATTAAACAGCTTATTTATTTGAAAATAACGGCCGATCTATTGATGCTGCTAAGAAAAACATAGGGAGATTTTAGTCTCCCTATGTTTTCATTCATATTATTTATCTGTTTGTTTTTGCTTCTTTTTCAAATACTCCGCACGTATTTTTTCAAGGTGCTGCTTTTTATCAAATTTGGCAGGAGTCTGTTTTTCATGAAACTTTGTCACAGCTACCTGACTTTTGGCATCCAATTGATATTTTCCCACTTTGTTCACCTACTTTTTTCTTGTCTTTAAAGAGAAGCTACTCCACAAATATAATATACCTTATTTTACTGAAACCTGCTCAAGAGTTTAAGAAAAATAACAGAAACAATCATTCTTTGACTGTTCCTGCTGTTGAAACCTCCGTTTGTTTAATAACAGTTGTTAAGCACTCTTCATATTTTTATTATTGAAAGTAATAAAAATACAAATAATTAGAGCGCCAGCAATAGGTTCGCTATTTCATAAAAAAACGCTAAAATGAACCGAAATTAACCAAATAACGAATCTGGTGGCCTCTTACTTTGGAAATTTATTTGAGTAGTTATTTTTTATAACGATTTCCGGTATTAGCATAAATTAAAAATACAATAATAATTACCGTGAATAAGATCCAACTAAAAGAAACAATCCAAGCGAAGTTTAGAAATTCTCCTACTGCTGCTAAAATAACAACACCACCGAGTAACAACACAATATTCCCTACCCCATGACATAAGGCCTCTTTATCATATTTAGCTTTTTCGTCCTTGGAAGAGGTGTTATAACCTGCAATGAGCCAACTCCACCGTTTATATTTGACAAGATAACCTAAAACAAATAACATTGCAGCAATAAATAAATGACTCATAGTAAACCTCCTCATAAATAATTATTATAATATACGAAAACAGTAGCAAATAGTTAAAAAACCAAAAATTGCCTAAGCTGCTCAAAATAAGTAAAGTGCCTGGCACTTTACTTATCAAGTCCCCTGCGACTGCCAACAATCATTTGAAAAATTTTATAGTCAGTGGGTATTTGAATCGCTTTCCTAATAGAGCAGAGATCGTTGCGATAATAACTGTGATTGCAACAAATACAAGAATTACGATAAGAAATGAAAATCCTACGAGACCCATAAGGATCCCGAATAGATCAGATCCTACGCTATCAAATAAAAATGAATTTATTTTGCTTACTTATTGAATAGATCGTAAAGCTAATTTGAAAGTTTAGCGATTGTCTTCCATGATGATCCAAAAAATCTGATCTTCTTCTCACAATCAGCCAATAAATTAACGTAGCAATGATGTTCCCTATGGGCAAAGGAATCAACGCAAGTACATGACTAATTGCCCCGCCTATTTTATCAAGGTGTGAATGTACAGGTTTTGCGAATAAAGGCTTATTATCAACTTCTTCTATCAGTTTGTCTCGTTGTTGTTCATCTTTTTCGGACAAAGGATTATTATGGTCACTTTCTATCAATTCATCTTCCTGTTCGTGTTTTTCTTTTGAGATTTCCTTCTTCCTTACTAATCTTTTAATGTTAAAATAACCAAAAATTCCTCCTAAAAGAAGAACGAAACTTACAAAAGCTAGTAATTGCTCTCTTATTAATAAAAAAAGCACAATAAAACCGACACTAAAAGCCAGGAAAATTATATTAATCTTTAAATTAACTTCAACTGCTCTATCACTCTCTTTATAAAGTGGGAATGCCGCTATGAGTAATGCTATACCACTGAAAAACATATAAATACCAAGCGCAGCAATAACATAAACGACATATGTTACAATGAAAACATAAAATGACCCTACCGATAAAAACAACAATAAAGAAATCAATATATAGATTAAAAGAATCGCTACTAATATTTTCAAAGCGTCACTCCGCCACTCAGGGTTGTATGCGAATGCTTTGTGATACGTTTTCTCAAAATTTTCAATTTGATTTCCTTTTTTCAGCTTTACATAGTAAACGCTAATTTGATGGACAGCAGTCCCTATGATCAATAAAATTAATGGCCAATGGACATTAATTAAAAAATATTGCAACATTAAATAAACCTCCAACGTATTTCATTTAAACTCTAAAATGTCGAATAAGTTGGTGCCTGGCACCAACTTATTCCATTTGATATTGTTTTAAAAATTCATTTATTTCATTTACATCTGTTGTTCTTAATACAATCCCTTGGTGATCCAAAACAATAAATGTAGGGAACTCATTAATTTTCAATGCTTTTACAAACTCATGTTCCTGTTGATAACTTGCAATGAGGCGAACGGTATTTAAATCAACATTTGAATAGTCAAATGTCTCTAAGTAAGTTTGAGATTCCTCTGACCAAAATGTAAATAAATGATATTGATTTTCTGCTTCAGCTTTCATTTTACTTATCGCTCTATTTTCATTCATATTACCTAAGTTATCACCAAATGAACAAGCGGTTAATATCAAAAAGAAAGAAACCATAACCCCTAATTTTGTTTTATAACTCATACTAATCCCCCACGCCATTTAAACTTAAATTTGACACAATTAGTGCCTTCGTTAACTGAGTACTAATCATTTTTTTATTAGATGGCCCTGCCTCTTTCAACGGAACTACTTATTCAGATTGTTAAAGAATTCTTGTTCCTTTTCTTTTTCTATGCCTCGTTTTATTTCTTCATCAGAAAGCTTTGGCAAATCATGCATACCGAGTTTCTTTTCTATTTCACTAAGTCTAGATTTAATTGTTATAAGACTAAAAACAACATAAATAATAAATATTATAGAAGCTAAAATAATAAACAACATTTCGACACCTCCGATTAATACTGAATGTTATCTGATGAAGTCAGTACACTGTATTTTTAGTTTAACATCTTTTACCAACCCACGACACAAAAAAACGAGCTGTAATTGATACAGCCCTTCATTTTTACTAACACTATCTTTAGCTCATAATCCATAGAGTTTTACTTAAAAAACCTACACCATCTAAATAGGCTAACGTCGGGACCATATCCTAACCAACTGTCCACTAACCAACAAACCAACTTATTCATAAATCATCTTTCGCGTCATTCCTCCGTCAATGATTATATTCTCGCCTGTGATAAAGTCATTTAAAGGATCAGTTAAAAATAAGCATGCCCGCGCAATATCAGATGGCCTGCCTACTCGTTTGGATGGATGCTGTTGATGGTCGATCTTCCGTAATGATTCATAATCCTCTGTTTCAATCCAGCCAGGGCTGATAGCATTTGCAGTAATGTGATATTTGCTTAAAGAGAGAGCAAGCGCATGCGTTAAGGCAATGACACCACCTTTTGAAGCTGCGTATGCCTCTGAGTTCACCTCTGACATAAACGCTCGCGTTGAAGCAATGTTAACAATAGAACCACCATGGTCCTGCTTTTTCATTACGCGCGCGACTTCTCTTGCACATAGGAAGTAGCCTCGAAGATTAATATTTATGACATCATCCCAGTCTTCAAGGGTGAGCTCAAACATATTTTTAAAGCGGGATACACCTGTATTATTGATCAACACATCTATTTTTCCAAAGGCAGCAAACGTTTCGTCGATAAGAGTTTGAATATGCTCCGGGTTCCTGACATCAGTCTTTATAAAGGTTGCTTTCCCAATCTTTGAAAGTTGTTCTTCTAGCTCTAGTCCATTCTGATCATCGATATCTGCTAATATTACCTGCGCACCCTTCTCTACATAGACCTTCCCTATTTCACGACCAATACCATTGCTCGCTCCTGTGACAATCACTACCTGTTCATTTTCCACAAAATTCTCTCCAATCGCTTTCGTTATTGAAATTTTCTTGTCTTAATCCGTATACAACTCTATTACTAACTCGACTCCCCTAACATTTTTAGAGCTAATTTTTAAATCATAAATTCCTTTTGGAAAATCCCCTCCTATTATTTCACTATACTCTGTACCTTCATGTACATCTTGATTAAAGATAATATTCCCCTCTGGGTCTAAAAAAGTAAACTCGATTTCACCTTCTTCAACGCTAATTTCTACTGCTACATTTGTCGCTGATGAAAACTCCCCATTCTCGACCTTGTTACCTCTAAACTGCCCAATAGATAATATTCTTTCTTGTGGATATAATCATATTTTGTAAGTATAGGTTTTGTTTGGTATTTGTAAAAAAAGCACAATAATTTGTAAAGCAAATACGCAAACACCAACAATACTAACAGAATTAAATAGTAACCATGATAACAACGACATCAAAATACAGATGCTCAAGCAAGCTCGCACTGCACTTCCATTATATGCTTTCTTTGTACGGACTAAGAGAAGCAATAGAACAACAATTGATACAAGTGCAGTAATGAGTGGAAATAAACTTCCGTATCCAACGGGCATCATGCTAAAATAAGAGAAGTATTTCGTAACACGCTACTTTAATAAAAATAAATAGGACTAGTTTAATAAGCACCAGGTCCATCACTGTCAAATTTTTCACTAAAGCTTATCGTTAGTTGAGTTAAGATACCAAAACTGCTAATTTATTTTCAAAATTTCTCGTCCAAATTCTTACTGGACTTCTTATCTTTCACAATCAAATAAATCGCATAAATTAAATATATTAATGAAAAAATCAGGTGAAATAAAAATAGGTAACTTCCTTCACTGTAACCAATATCAAAAAAAAGACCAATTACTACCGATATAAGCATAATGATTGCACCAAATAAAACAACAAACTTTGCCATTAGTTTCCCCCTTCACTCAATTAAGTTTGTAAGTGATTCTATTTATTCAAGTAAACTGCTCCAATACTAAAACATAGTCGTCACTGTCGTTATTGAAGTAATCGCCCCCGTTAGTGAAATTTTCAGCTTTAATCTTTGAATACTTTTTTAGAAATATAAAACAGGTGTAGAAATAATAAAGATGCCCCAATACCCATTAATAATAAATTTATACTGTGGTCCCAAACAATACCATAAGGGTTAAATAGAGAAATCCAAAACCATACATTCACGATTATTCCGCCAAGGATATATATCAAAACATCAGCGACATACTTATTTTTTATATTTGTTTTGTTCACTATCTTATCCATTAGAATTGAGTAAGGAATACCACCAATAATAAATACTACAAGTGAATACACACCGTACAACATAAACAAACTACTAAATGACCAGTACTGAACATTTGGCATCTGTTGTGTTTCAGGAGTATATATAATAGCTGATAGAATTCCCGAAAAAATCAATGCTGATAAAAATGCCGTTAGCAGTTTTTGAAAGAACCGTATTTTAGGCATATAGAAAAATTCAGCTAATCCTTTTTTTATTTGTTTCTCGTCTCCAAATTCTTCAATGGCAAGGTTAATCGCTTCATCTTCTGTCTTACCGTTTTGTTTATGTTCGTTTACTTTCTCAAGTAAATGAACTCTCATTTCTTCTTTAAAATCTTGAATTTCATCCTGCTCACCCTCTACATTTCTATATATAGAATTTAAAAAATCATCAATACGTTTCATTCTCTTTCTCCCCTTTCTAAAAATGAATCCATAATTCTCTTTACATGTTCCCATTCTTTCCGTTTTTTTTCGTAACCTTCCTTGCCAATTGTGGTCAACCTATAATACTTTCTTCTCCCACCTTGTCCTTGTTCGTCTCCCCAGTATGATTCAATCCATTTATTCTTTTCTAATCTTTTTAGTGATAAGTACAATGTAGCTTCTTTTAACTCAAATTGATTGCCACTTCTTTCTCTCACTAATTTAGCAAGTTCATATCCATACATCTCTCTTCTATGAAGAAGGGAAAGTATGAGTGTATCGATGTGTCCTTTTAAAACCTCTTTGTTTACTTCCAACTTTCGCACCTCCTTAATTATATTGTAATTTCCGATTACCTTATAATGCAAGGTATTATAATAAAATTATCTGTAATGCACTATAATCCCCACAATCGAGTTAGTGGACATAAAAAAAGAGCTGCAATTGCAACTCAAGATTTTACTATCGCTCCCGTTTGTTAAGTATATTATTTAACAAAAGGCTAATACAAATCATCTTAATGTATCAAAATCGCCTTCATGGCTAATTTGCATTAAAACCCACGTATCAGCATCTTGTTGTTGATACGAAGCGGAATATGTTTTACCTTCTTCTATTAAATTCCAAACCATCGGCTCTTCAATAATTATTTTTATTTCCTCTTCCTTTGTAGAACTATAAGGGTCAAAAGCAAAAATCCATGCTTCTTTATAATCATCTGAGTATTCTTTATTTACCACTTCAATCATCGAACCCGTATCCCATAAAGGTTGTTCCTCATTCAAAGTTAAAAACTGAAAACCAAAAATGAGTAATCCAACAACTAAAGCTCCGACACCAAGCCACTTCTTATTAGACATAATAATCCCCCTGTTTTGTAACTTCAAATGAAAATGTTCTTTTAAGATATGCAATGTTTATCGTTATCTTCAATAGAACAATGTTGATCTCTAGTACCTAATTGGAAGCGCTCGTTCTTCTTGGACAATCGCACCCTTGTTTGTTTAAGTGAAATACCGCACAATCTATTAATTTAACAAAGTTTAAACTAGCCGTTCACTCTTAGTTTCTTATAATAAATGTTGCTATATAGTTTTTTTAGCTGTTCAAAAAGCAAATAACCTAAAACACCACCGACAGTATTTAAAATTAAATCATCGACATTAAAACTTCGTGCAAATATGAGACCGAAATAACTAAATAAAATTTGCATAGTCTCTATTCCCAAGCTAACTATAAATATAAACAAGGCAGCTCTTTTAATATTACCAACTTTATATAATGAAAGATAAACGCCTAATGGAAACAACAATAGAACGTTATAAAAAGATAATCTTACAGCATTCCAAAAAAACCAACTTAAACCTGAGGCATTATAATGGCTTATTAAATCTCCCACAAAATAAAATGGAATAAGTTGAGTACTCCAATCCCAACTCCAATAATTACCCTCAGCAATAGGTGGGACATGGATACCGCCAGTTGTTTGTTGCAATACATTTATTGTGTAAAATAGAAAACTGAGAAATACTAATCGACTTAACATATTTCTCTTTCGATTTTTTAACAGGTCAATAATGAAATACAAAACAATAATAACTATTCCAATACTAACTAAATTTATTAGGTACACTTAAATTCTCCTTAATATATTATTAACCATCAAAAATGATAACAGACTGATACATGCCCTGTTCAAGTAAAGCACTCGTTTGTTTAAGTGCATTTATTCACAACCTTTGTAGGCTATTCAACAGTAATTCTAAAACGGTAATTCACCAATCCTTGAGTAGCAGCTTTATCTCCATGCCAATAAACAAGCATATTGAAAGTATATGTCCCTTGTTCGTTTGGAAGTTCTATATAACTTGGTTCACTTCGAAGCATTAGGAAATAATTGAATAAAGGAGAACCATCTCTTTTAATATAACTCCACTGCTCACGATAATCTGGTA
>SKOL01000404.1 GCA_007120055.1 Anaerobacillus sp. | reverse complement strand
TACGAGTAGTAACGGCAACAAATCGAAACATGGAAGAGGAAGTGAAAAACGAGCGTTTCCGAGAAGATTTATATTATCGACTTCATGTTGTAAAGCTTGAAGTTCCTCCTTTACGTAAGCGATTAAAAGATATTCCTCTTCTCGTTGATTATTATAGCAAGCAAAAAAAGCAATGGCACGGAAAGCATTTATCCGAGAAAGCATTACAGGCACTAATGAGTTATGATTTTCCTGGGAATGTTAGGGAACTTGTTCATATACTTGAACGAGGATTCCTTCTTTCAAAAGGTTCGATCGTCGAGGTAGAAGATTTGCTCCTTCCTAATGTAGAGGTTACTCATGAACAGCCAGAGCTGCTAACAACACTAGAAGACATAGAGAAGGCACATATTTTATCCGTCTTGAACTCTGTCGATTGGAATAAAACGGATGCTGCTAATATATTGGGAATTAGCGTTCGAAATATTTATCGTAAAATTGAGCAGTATGAGTTGAAAAGAGAATGACAAAGTGTCATTTTGACAAAGAAGAAATGACACTTTGTCAAAAAGTCATGCCAAGTAGAAAAAGAGGTTTTCCTCTTTTTCTACTTTTTTTATTGTTTCAAAAAAAAGAGGTAGTTAGAAATCGTGATTAAATCAACATTTGTAGCGCATTTTTTTTTAATAAATATTGAGTGATAACAAAAGATCTATTTTTGGCATGCCTCTTGCAAGATTAATAGTGATAAATAAATTTTTTTACGGGGAGGGTTCCAGATGCTTACAAACATCGGCATTCCAGGGTTAATTTTAATTTTAGTTATTGCACTTATCATTTTTGGTCCGAAAAAGCTTCCAGAAATGGGGAGAGCGGTTGGAGATACACTAAAAGAATTTAAAAAGTCAGCAAGAGAACTTACAAGTGAAGAGAAAAGCGAAGAAAAGAAATAGTTTTAGGGGGAAATGAACAATGAGTGAACGCTTATTAAATCAGTTTACGAGTTTTGCAAAAAATGCACTACAAACATCAAAATATAGTGCTGCCCTAGGTTTAAATATGGCAGAGGATGCACGTAGGCTTTCAAAAGGTGAGTTAACCGAAGAACAGTTTATCCGAAAATATGAAGATTCAGTTCAAAAAGAGTTTGGTAGAAAGTTAGAGTACGCTGGGATCGAGGAAACGGCAGATGGCCCAAAATGGGGGATGGTCATTGATTTAAGAAAATGTGTTGGCTGTGAAACGTGTACCGTTTCTTGTAAAGCTGAAAACTTAACGCCACCAGGTGTTTCCTATAACGTTGTCATGATAGAGGAGAAAGGAACGTTCCCGAATGTAAGCAGAACGAACATTCCACGACCTTGTATGCATTGCGATAAACCGCCTTGTGCATCTGTTTGTCCAGTACGCGCCACTTATAAAGCGCCTGACGGGATCGTCGTTCAAGATAGTGACCGTTGCATCGGATGCCGCTACTGTATGGTCGCTTGTCCTTATGGAGCTCGTTCGTTTGACTTTGGGGAATCGTATGAAGAAGAGATGTTAGGGTATGGAAAAATGACAGCACCTGATCACGGCATGGATCGTGGTGAACGTAAAAAAGGACATTCGCCAATCGGAACGGTTCGTAAATGTACGTTCTGCTTCCACCGCTTACAACGTGGTGAAGAACCGGCTTGCGTTGAAACATGTATCGGTGATGCTCGCTATTTCGGAGATTTAAATGACCCTAATAGTGTTGTTTCGAAATTAGCATCAGAAGCGAGAGCATTCCGTTTAAAAGAAGAGTATGGCACAGAGCCTAGAGTGTACTATTTACGATAGGAGGGGGATAAAAAGATGGCAAATAGTCAGCATGCATTAAAATATGAAACAGAACAAAATCCGAATGTAAACGTAGCATTAAGATTTAAAATATGGATGGCATCTTTAATTGTTGCCATGATTGTCGGCGGGGCAGCGATTGTTTACCGTATTGTTGAAGGATTAGCCGTAACAAATTTAACAAGCTTTGTTCCTTGGGGAGCATGGGTCGCATTTTATATTTTCTTTGTTGGTTTAAGTGCTGGAGCATTTTTACTTTCGACACTCATTTTTGTTTTTGGAATGGTTGAATACGAAAAGGTTGGAAGATATGCATTATTTACCGCATTAATTTGTATGTTTGTTGCGTTAATGTTTATTGCTCTAGATTTAGGACGAATTGAGCGAAATGCTAATGCGTTAATTCATTGGAATGTTATATCGGTTTTATCTTGGGAGGTAAGATTTTATTTAATTTATATCGTCTTACTAGCAACAGAGCTTTGGTTTGCGATGCGTAAAGATTTAAATTTACTAGGGCAAACAGGTAATAGTTTTAAACATAAATTAGCACGGTTTTTAACATTAGGGAGCAATGATGTTTCCGATATTGCAGTTAAAAAAGACCATCGTTGGATGAAAATTTTAGGTATTATCGGTATTCCAATTGCGATTATCGGTGTACACGGTGGAACAGGTACATTATTTGCCTCGGTTGCAGCTCAACCATATTGGGCATCACCACTTTTCCCAATTATTTTCGTTGTATCTGCACTTGTTTCTGGAACAGCTTTATTATTAGCGATGTATGTAATTCAACGAAAAGTTCGGGGACTAGATGTTGAATTAAAAATGATTCAAGGCTTAGCAATGCTTATGATTGGATTTTTAATCATCGATTTAGGTTTAGAATTTTACGAGTTTTTAGTTGCAGGCTTAAATAATAAACCAGAAAAGATGGCTATTTTAGCAGTGATGTTTACAGGACCTTTTTCATGGAGTTTCTGGGGAGTACAGTTATTTATTGGCGCAGTTGTTCCAATTTTTATCGTGGCAAATAAGCGTCTTCGCAATTCAGTAAACGCATTAACGGTTGCTGCAATCTGTATTGTTATCGGTATTATCGGTGTTCGCTTTAATATTGTCGTACCGACTCAAATTGTTCATCAATTAAAGTGGATGCCAGATGCTTATTATGCTCCGAATTTAGTTGAGTGGTTAAGTTCAGTTGGAATTGTTGCCGTTGGATTATTTATGTATTCAATCGGTGCAAAGCTTTTACCATTAGAAGTTAGTGATGAAGAGGTGAAGGGACATGAGTAAAAATACAATGGATAAAAAAGTAACGAGAAGATCGTTTGTTAAAGGTGCTGGAATTTTAGGAGCAATGGCTTTAATCTCGCCATTCTTCGGAAGTCCACTTCGCCAAATTACGAGCGGTAATGTGTGGGCGGATACTGCCCATGGAATCGGTACTAGTTTTGAAGACTATACAGCAAAAAATGTCATTTACACAACATGTGAACAATGTAATACATTTTGTACAATCAAGGCTTACGTAAAAGAAGGTAGATTAGAAGGTGGCTGTACGTCACTTATTCGAAAAATTGCCGGTAACCCATACAGTCCATTAACGACAAAACCTTATGGACCAATTGAATATTCAAAACCAGTTGCCCAAGCAGCTTTAGGTGGGGGCAGTGTTGCCGTTGCAGGACGTGGACTTCGCGGTGGAAGAACGTGTTTAAAAGGGCAAGCAGGAATTCAAACAGCGTATGATGCATTTCGAGTTCGCACTCCTTTGAAGCGAGTTGGTCCACGTGGAAGTGGAAAATGGAAAAGCGTAAGTTGGGAGCAGGCAATTACGGAAATTGTTGAAGGTAGTAGTGATTTAGGAACGCCAGGCTTAAAAGACATTTGGGCTTATGTTGAACAAGACAAAGTGATGTCAGACTGGGAAAAAATAAAAAATAGTGAAATGACACAAGAGCAATTTGATGCGAAATATAAAGATGTATTAATCGATACGAAGCACCCAGATTTCGGTCCGAAAGCGAACCAAATTTCATGCCTTGGTGGAGACCGTCGTTACTTTATGCAACAACGTTTCTGGCCAAAAACACTTGGAAGTGTCAACTTTGATGACCACGGTGGTGTTTGTGGTGTTAGTTCAGTTATTGGTAATGTACGCTCATTTATGCCTGGTAAGAGAAGAACTTATGCAGATATTGATAACGCTGATTTTATGTTGTTATTCGGGACAAATCCATTAGTAGGTGCGCGTGGACCGACATGGTTTGCACCAACGATTACAAATGGTATCGAACGTGGCATGAAAATGGCTGTTGTAGAGCCACGCTTAACTAAAACTGCTGAAAAAGCAGATATGTGGTTACCGGTTATTCCAGGTGCAGATGGTGCCTTGGCATTAGCAATCGGTCGTTGGATCGTAGAAAACGAACGTTATGACAAAAAGTATTTACAAAATACAAATAAAATTGCTGCTGAAGCCGACAACGAACCAACTTGGAGTGATGCGACTCATTTAGTTAATATAGATGATCCACGTCGTCAAAAGCTTCGTACGAAAGATTTAGGATGGGATGAAGATGATACGTTTGTCGTATTCGTTAACGGTGAAGCGCGTCCAGCGACAGATGTCGAGCATGCAGATTTAGAAGT
>SKOL01000033.1 GCA_007120055.1 Anaerobacillus sp. | reverse complement strand
CGCCTCCATCGTATGGATCAATTGATGAAAAGCCTGCCTGTCATAGTACAAATGATCTGAGTATAAGCGGAGAATGTCTCGCTGATAGACTTGTCCCAGAACGATCAAGGTATCGAGTTTTGGGAGAACCTTTCCATTCTCCACCAACCTTAATGTCTCCGCACTGATTCTTGCCCTCTCAGCCACTTCTTTTTGCGTTAAATGCTGTGAATGTCGCATTTGTTTTAATTGTTTTCCAAAATGAAAGGGATGGTTAAGCATCGCTGTGCACCTCCATGAGTGAGGTTCCGTTAACGAAAAAAGTCAGACGCCTCTCTCTATTTCTCATGACAAATAAATGAAAAAATGAACCCATACATCATTTTAACTGCGATCTTTAATGCTATCATTCTATCGCAAGAAAGGACCCCAAATCAATTTGGGTTACGTTTTTTGTTTTTTCTAATTACAATAGGAGATAGACTTACAGTTACAGGGGAGGTGAACGTGATGAAGAGCAGGTTTTTCATTTTGGGCGTGATGTTGATCCTGGCATTACCATTCCATACACCGATGGCCGCAGAGGATGAAATTATTGAATGGAAATCAATGGACGAGGAAGAAGTACTATGATGACGCTTAACGAGGATAACAGCTTGTTTGTATGTGTTAAAGATTTAAGACATTATCGAGTCAATTAAGGCTACTTTATCAAACAATAGAGACTCGGAAATTAAGAAACTGATTTTTGGTCTGATGGGGGATGAAAGCAAGTTTCTAGAGGATTAATTGGAATTTTAAGACATTTTTTTAAAAAGTGCATATATAATATACCACAGGTAGTGGATTTTTAAACATTTGCACTTTAAGGTGAGGTTATAGGGACAAAAATGATTTAATTCCTTGATTGAGGCTCAAAAAATTATTCTTTTTTGCTTCCTTGAACCACGCATTGGCATGGTGGCACATGCCGATAATGTAACTTCGAATATTCCAATGACTTGAACTACGTCCTCTTGAATCCTCTAAACGATAATCAACCTTTTGTCGTTTGATACAACGCTCGACCCCAGTACGTAAAGCATAACGCTTATACCATTCCTTACTTTCACACTTGACTCTAGGGAAAAGACGAGGGTTATCCTTTATTGATGTATAAAAAGTCTGTCCATAAGCAGATTCTGAACAGGGTGTTGGACATTTCCATTTTACAACTGCGGCTGGACAGCGCCATTTACGGCGATATCGTTTCTTATCCACTCACTCCCCAATCGAGCATTTTTCGGCCGATAGGGCAGACCGGGACGCCGTCTAAGTTAATGTCCATTTCATTGTAGATGAACTGTTTCGAACACCTTGGATTGTGGTCAATGATGGCAGAAACATCATGGTGCTCTAACATATCATAGATGGGATAAGCATCCAAAGCTGAGTCTAGGATAACTTCTCCAAATGTTCAATCTGGGTACCAATGCTTCAGTTCATGGGAGGTACTCACAAACAAGACGGAGTCATGTTTACTGGCCCGATGGAGCCTTGGATAGATGGGTAAGTCATAAAGACTATCCGTTGAAGCTAGCCAAAGGCGGTTGAAAAAGTCATAAAAGGATCCGACTCCAGGAACATCATCTGGAGAAAAACCACTAAGAATAGCAAAAATGGGAGTTGTTTTTAAGGTGAACACCCATTGGTCTACACTTGTGATCTTTTGGTGATGCATAGGCATTAAACTGCGAAGCATATCACAAAGATTACGAGGTTTCCTTCCTCTGGGATTCGAGGAATAACGATGTTTAGAAGAGTACCAGCATCGGTAAGATCAACCAAAGAACACCAAACGATAGGTTTGGAGTAAAAATCCTTTAAAAATGTTTTGTCATTGAATTGTAAATCTAGCTGTTCAACTACAAAATTAAGATAAGAATCATGTGTACGAATGTTAGTAAGCATATTGTTCCCCATTTTAAGTGATGAAAAACCCCTCACTTAATTATTTAGGGAACAAACGTTTGCAGATAGGGAAGTTTGTTCGCACTCCTGTTTTTGGGGGGGAAGCAATAAAAAAGCCCTAGTCGAAAGACTAGAGCTGGTACGGAAAATTTATTTCCGAGAAGCTATTATTATGGAAGGGGGGTGTAGAGAAAGTTTTTTATTTTACACACTAATTATAGAGAGGTGATTAAGAATGACGTTAGGAAGTTTATCAGAACGAAAAGCAGGTTTATTCTTGTGGGTGTTTGCATTTTTCGGTGTAATGGCTACGTTTTTAATAATGAATGTAGCATTGCTAGAACTGTATGGTCAGATTAAATGGACTGGTGTTTCTTATGCTGCTGTTTCTTCTATTGTCACTAATATTGTCAACGGAGCTAGTATCACAAATGCAGTGGGTGTAGTTGTAGGTGTAGCTTTAGCGGGACCTATCGTGGCTGCATTAACTGCAATTGGACGCGGAATGATTATTCGATGGGTAAGGCGACGTGGTATCCGTTCAGTTGTTAACTTCTAATTTTGTGCTAAAGCAATGGGTCTTCCCGTTGCTTTAGTATTACATATATGAAAGAAGTGAGTAATAATTGCTGAAAATATTTTTAAAAATGTATTCTATCCCAGCTTTTGTTGTGGCTAGCTATTTAATAGGTCTAGCGATTAGTGGATTAATATTTTTGATATTAAATATTGATCCAGGCCAGTTAAGAAATAATCAAGACTTGGGAGGTTGGTTTAGCATTTTCATACACAATCTCTCTGTTCAAGCATATTTAATTTTAGGAGGGCTTACTCTAGGTTTCCTCACAGTAGTTATTATGTTTATTAATGGATTAGTTGCAGGGTTTATGATTTCTAATGCTATATTAACAAATCAAGTCGGCTATTTATTTTTAAATATAGGAGCACATGGTTTGTTTGAAATGACCGCAGTGTTTTTAAGTGCAACTATCGGTATTCAAATAGGAATTGAAATTCTAAGATCGCGTTTTCAAAAATCCTTTTTTAAATATTTCGATAAAAAATTTATTCTAAAATTGTGTCTTATAATTAGCTTGACCTTAATAGCGGCTGTTTTAGAACATGCTATTCAACTTTAAAGACCTGCGGTAATATGTCAAGTTCAGATTTAAAAGATTTATGAGTAAACAGGAACAAATTCCTGAAAAAAGGGCGCAGGAAACCAGACCAGTAATTAAATGGTTATTACTGGTAATTAGAAAGGGTTACGCTGACAGCTGTTTGTCAGACCTCCACGCCCCTTTCCGGCGTGAAGATTTGATGGTTGCGTAGTAGCGCATCCACCTGACGTACGAGTTTTCTTGCAGTTAAGACGAGGGCGCGTTTGTGTTGATGTTTCGGGACTTCCTGATATTTTTTCCTGTAATAGTCGTGGTATTCCGGGACTTGCCTTCGTACCGAGTTGGCGGCTTCAACCAGGTAATAGCGCAAGTACTGGTTCCCTTGACGTGTCAGCGACGTATCTTCTGCTGTAAAGCGTCCCGACTGGTGTGTTCGCCAGTATAAACCGGCGTATTTGGCCATCTTGCTCTCATCTTCGAAACGGTCAACCTGACCGATTTCAGCCAGGATGCCGGCTGCGAAGACAGGCCCGATCCCGGGGATCGTTTCAACGGTCTGGGTCAGACCCTCCATGATCCGCTTGATGGACGTTTCGAGCTCCTTGATCTGTTTTTGATAGGATCGAATGAGCTCGATGGATGTGGCTAACAACACGTCCACAGAGTCTTCTACAACACGATCCAGGCGGTACGATGCCCTGACGGCTTTTCGGATGGACTTGGCGACCCCTTCGGTGTCGGGGAAACGGTTTTTGCCCTTTTCCCTCAGGTAGGCCGCAAGGTCTTCCAATGGCTTTTCGGCCAGTTCTTCAAGGCTGAATTTCTCCAGGAAGAGCTCTGTCATCGCGGCGCCGAATACTGAAGAATTCACTTCTTCCTTGAAGGCACTGAACTTATAGGTCAGGTGCTGCAGGAAGTGCTGTTTTTCCCGGGTCAAACCTTTGACGAGATGATATCTCGATCGTGTCAATTGCTGGAGTGCCACGTACTGGCTCTCTTTTACGATTGACATCTGATTTCGTCCAAAGCGGACGCAGTCCGCGATGACAAACGCATCGATGTGATCGGTTTTGTTCATGTCGGCATAGCTCTTTTTGAAATTGGCGATTTGACGGGGATTCATCACAAACACCTGCGTGCCGTAAGCTTTCAGTTCATCGTCATGATGCAAGTACATGGATGGGTGAAAGCTGTACACCGAGGTGGCTTCCTAACCGATTTTCAGGGATCTGGCGTTTTCTTTCAGAGAGAGGCGGATGAGCCGGCCCTTGAGTTCAGCTGCACCGGGATAATCGTTATCTACCGTAAAACGGTCAACGACGGTTCCTTCCTGATTGATCACACACACGTTCATATCAAATGAGCTGACGTCTAATCCTGCAAATAATCGCATAGGGATAACCTCCTTTCAAATGAGAAT
>SKOL01000175.1 GCA_007120055.1 Anaerobacillus sp. | reverse complement strand
TCAGCGTTAATAACATCCATTATTACGCCACCTTTTTGCATTTCAGCCATACCACGCTTTACGCGATCTGTACCTGTGTTTACCATATGTAATTCCTCCTATCAAATTATGCAATCTTATAGTATGTGTATTGCTTTACTATACATTGTACTTTATTTTATAAAAGTATCAAGTAAATGAATTTCATAATCCTTATTCAACACCACTAGGACGCTACATCTAGTTAAGTTGAATCGTTCTCGACTAGATGTAGAATGATGTCGCTAGTTTTTTGTAAATTATGAAATTCACTCAAGTAAATACAATTTACTACTTATTCATCTGTATTATTTTAACACTAATTCGACAATTTTGAACGATAATTTTAAATTTACAATTCACAATTCACAATTTACAATTAAAAATTTAGAATTATGAGGGCTAAGCTTCGAAAGCTCAACCCGCATAATTTTTAATTTTCAATTTTCAATTGTAAATTATTAAGAAAAAATCCCCTTCACACTATCAGCAACGCTTGTCCAAATTCCAGAGAAGAATCCTCCAATTGCCCTCATCGTTAATGAAAACCAACCTGCTTTTTCAACGGTTTGGTCTGCAACTACAGTAACTCTTTCTTTATTATGTCCATCTTCAGTGAGATATGTGAACGTATTCTCACCCGAATAATCGTAAGTTAACCAACCGACCACTTGACCTTCTTCAATTGGTGCAACTAAATTGCCTTCTTCATCTAATAAAGCCTCATCCAATGCAAAGTATGGTGAATATAATTCTTCTTCACCTGATTTAATAATCGTTGTTAATGGCTCACTTGGAGAAATAGAAATTTCTCTTTCTTTTCCTTTAACAACTGGTACTTCTAAAGAGCTTTCAATGTTTATACTATTAAAACGATTAAATCCATAATCCATTAATTTTGCAGTTTCTCTAAACCTTGTCGCACTATCTTCAGCACCCATAATTACAGAAATTAAGCGAGTACCATTTCTTTCTGCTGTACCAGTAAACGTATTTTTAGCTAAACTTGTATAGCCTGTTTTTAAACCATCTATACCTTCATAATAATGTGGTAGTCCAGGCAACATATCGTTCCAGTTTTTCATACAATCCCACTGTTCTTTACACTGCATCCAAGTCTTATCAGTAACTATATCACCTTGAAAATACTTCATCGGGATACTTGATGTTTCTAAAACTTCTGGAAAATCATTAATCAAGTGATATGCTAACCTCACAGTGTCCCGAGCAGACATGCGATTTTCAGCATCAGGAGAAGTTCCCTCTGCTTGGTTTCCAAAATAAAAGTCATCTCTATTAGGTAAACCTGTTGAATTAACAAAAAGATACTTCTCTAAATTCATCTCTTCTGCTTTTTGATTCATCATATTTACAAAGCTTGTATAACTTCCAGCTAATGCTTCTGCTAATGCAATTGAAGCTGCATTTCCTGATTCAATGGCTACAGCCTCATATAAATCTCTTACTGTATAATTACCATCGACTTCTAGAAAAACATTCGACCCTGTAGGTATGTGAGAGTGCCTTGCAACCCACGGACTGATTGATACTTCTTGATCCCATCTTAACTTATTCTCGTTAATTGCTTCTAAAATTAAATACTCGGTCATCATCTTACTCATACTTGCTATACCTAATTCAACATCAGCATTTTTCTCAAATAAAATTTTTCCTGTTTCAGCATCGACTAATATAGCTGAATCAACATTTAAATCAAAACTAGCTGATGCTTTGTTCGGTACAAAACTTAATACACTAATAAAAATAAGCAAACAAACAAACTGAATTAATTTATTTTTATTTTCGTTTTTATTCATCTTTAAATACTCCTCTCCAAGCTCACATAAACGTAATTTTAACATATTTAATCAAAAAAAAATAGACAGGCAATAGCCTTGTCTATCGGAAAAAATTACATAATTTTCACTACTTTATAATCACTTTTATAATGAATAGTTAGGGGCTTCTTTCGTAATTTGAACATCATGAGGGTGACTTTCTTTTAAGCTTGCACTCGTGATTTTGATAAACTGCCCATGTTCTCGTAAGTCATTTAACGTTTTTGTACCACAGTAGCCCATACCCGCTCTAATTCCACCGACTAATTGGTGAATGGTATCGTGAAGTGGCCCTTTATAGGCGACACGACCTTCGATACCTTCTGGAACAAGTTTTTGATTATTTTCTTGGAAATATCGATCTTTACTTCCTTTTTCCATTGCTCCAAGAGAACCCATACCACGATAAACTTTAAACTGGCGCCCTTGATAAATTTCACGTTCTCCCGGACTCTCAGAGACTCCCGCAAGCATACTTCCTAACATTACTGCATGTCCCCCTGCAGCTAATGCTTTTACGATATCTCCTGAATACTTAATTCCACCATCAGCAATAATTGGAATACCATGTTTTTTCGCTTCAGTTGCACAGTCATAAACTGCCGTTACTTGTGGCACACCAATTCCAGCGATAATACGAGTTGTACAAATAGATCCTGGCCCAATACCAACTTTAATCACATTTGCTCCAGCTTCAATTAAATCTTTTGTCGCGTGTGCAGTCGCTACGTTGCCCGCAATAATATTTAACTCAGGATAAGCTCCTCTAACCTCTTTCACTTTATCTAGTACGCCTTTAGAGTGACCGTGAGCAGTATCAAGGACGATCGCGTCAACTCCTGCTTCGACTAACGCTTTCGCTCTTTCCATTGTATCCGCAGTGACACCTACTGCTGCACCAACCACTAAACGTCCTTGCGCATCTTTCGCTGAATTAGGAAATTGGATCACTTTTTCGATATCTTTTATGGTAATTAAACCTTTGAGAATCCCGTCATTATCGACTAAAGGTAATTTTTCAATTTTATGCTTTTGAAGGATTTTTTCTGCCTCTGTTAATGTTGTTCCCACAGGCGCTGTTACAAGTTTTTCTTTCGTCATTACTGTATCAATTGTAATAGAGTAATCATCAATAAAACGCAAATCTCTGTTCGTAAGTATGCCAACTAATTTCATGCTTTCATTAACGATTGGGACCCCTGAAATTCGATATTTTGCCATTAAGTGTTCAGCATCATATACTTGGTGTTCTGGAGTTAAATAAAAAGGGTTTGTAATAACGCCACTTTCAGACCTTTTAACACGATCAACTTCTTCAGCTTGGGCTTCAATCGACATATTTTTATGAATAATGCCTAATCCACCTTCTCTAGCCATAGCAATGGCCATTTTAGCCTCTGTTACTGTATCCATCCCTGCACTAATGACTGGTATGTTTAGCTTTAATGTCTTTGAAAGTGTTGTACTAACAGAAACATCTTTCGGAAGCACTTCGGATTTTGCTGGAACTAACAAAACATCATCAAACGTTAAGCCTTCTTTTGCAAACTTATTCTCCCACATCGAAAATCTCATCCTCTCAACCGTTTTCTCATTAAAATATTATTAGTAGCTTATCAATTGGACAAACTACTGTCAAGACAGGAATATAAGTCAAATTATTCAAATATTTTAATAGTGAAGAGGGCAGTTTTTATGATAAATAGTTTTTATTCATGGGATTATTTACGAACATTTTATTCAGCTGAGCACTCACAACAATTTTTACGAAAATGCTACGAAACATTTTCTGATGCCGATAAGCTATCTTACCAAAATAGTTACGCATTTATTTATTATTTAGAGCACGGAAAAAAATACTTTGACCAAGCGGAGACCGCTCCCTACGAACTACAACCAGTGTTACTATTTTACGGCATGGTTCAATTAATGAAAGCAGGTATTTTAACGGTAGACCCTAACTATCCAGAAACAACACAAGTATTAGCACACGGGGTTTCAACAAGAAAACGAAAAAAAAGCCAATATTCATTTTTATTGGATGAAGTAAAAGTACAAAAAAATGGGTTACTTCCCCATTTCTCTGAAAAGCTATTCAACTTAAAACAATTAGAAGGAGAAAAATATAAAATGGGGGCACTAATGCAGAAAGTCCCTGAACTTCATAAAACATTTTACTATATTACGAACGAAAAGCTTGCTTACGAGGCACAGGTCAGTAACGAAGGTATAATAATTAGTAGTAATATTTTAGACCAACTTAACTTATCAAAAAATGCTTTTGTGAACTTTCTAAATGACCACCTGATTTATAAAATAGTAAGTTGTGACGAACAAAGAACGACGTTGTTACTAAAGATCGACCGCAGACTAACTAGTCTTTCAAGTTCTCCGTTTCAATTTAACCTTTCTAGCGGAGTTTACTCTTTGCCGACAAAACGTGAGCTTTTTTCATTTTTCCCAGAATTGCTCGCCCATTACCTGCTTTTATACAACTTAAGCATGGTATGCCGGTATGAAACAGAGTGGTGGGGCGAATTATTCCATAGTTATCCAACAAATGATTTACCGTTTATAACACAATTTTTAGAAACAACAAAGCATAAAGTCCCGTATTATATTT